>CAYUMA010000540.1:0-2808 GCA_964445675.1 uncultured Pseudomonadales bacterium
GGCGGGAATCAACTTCCCCGCAAGCTTTCGGGGCGCGCGGGCGGGCGGGCGCCCTCTTCCCCCAGCGCCCCCGCCCGCCCGCGCGAACGGCAACGGCAAACGACCGGAACCATCAATCAGGGGACATTTCTATCGAGCTAAGGAGGGGGACATTTCTAAAGAGTTTTGACATGACTTTACCGGTACCGCAGCAGGCGCATCGCGTTCAGGATCACGATCAGACTGCTGAATTGGTGCGCAATCGCGCCACCGATCATGTGCAGATGACCGCTGCCAGCCAGTGTGACCATCGTGACATTGTAGAGCAGCGCGAACCATAGACCTTGCCGGATGATCCAGAGCGCGCGCCGGCTCAGTCCGACGGCGAAGGCGATCTTCGACAAATCATCGGCCATCAACGCGATGTCGGCGGCTTCGTGCGCGACATCGGTGCCGGTCACACCCATCGCCATGCCGACATCCGCCACAGCCAGCGCCGGGGCATCGTTGATGCCGTCGCCGACCATCGCGACGCCGCCGCGCTTTCGCAACTCCTCGATGTGTTGCGCTTTTTGTTCCGGCAACACTTCGGCTTTCACTTCGTCAATCCCAAGTTGGCCGGCGATGTCCATCGCCACACGACGGTTGTCGCCAGTCAGCATGACGACTTTCTCGATCCCGAGTTGCCGGAGTCTGCTCACTGCTTCACGGGCATTGGCGCGGATGGTGTCGGCGACGCAAATCGTGCCACACACCTGGCCATCGTGGGCGACGACGACCGTCGTGTGTCCTTCGTCATTGTGTTCGTCGAGGTGCGCGTGATGAGCGTCGGTCATCGCGACGGCCTGCTCGGTCATCAAGCCGGTATGACCGACAACGAGTCGTTGCCCGCGATGCTGGGCGACGACGCCGCGTTGGTTGGATTGGAAGCTGGCCGGATCGACGGTCTTGAGGCCAAGCGAGTTGGCCTTGCGCAGGATGGCGCGGGCGACCGGGTGAGCGCTCATCTTTTCGGCGACGGCCGCCATCCCGACAAGTTCGGCGTGGCTGTGGTCGTCGAAGCTGTGGACGTGGGACACCTCGGGTTGGCCATGCGTGAGCGTGCCGGTCTTGTCGAAGACGATCGTGTGCAGCCGCGCCGTGGCCTCAAGATATTGGCCGCCCTTGATGAGCACGCCGGCCCGCGCGGCGCGAGCGATGCCCGCCATGACGGCGACCGGCGTCGCGAGAATCAGCGCGCACGGGCACGCGACAATCAGCACGGTGATGGCGCGTTGAACATCGTGTGTGAAGACGAAGACGAGGACGGACAACGTAAGCATCACCGGCACGAGCCAGCCGGCGAGCCGGTCGAGTTGGCGTTGGATGGGCGCCTCGCGTTGCTGGGCGGCTTCGACGAGTTGGGCGATGCGGGCGAGCGTGGTCTCTTCGCCCACGCGGGTCGCTTCGATGATCAGCGCGCCGGATTCGTTGAGCGTGCCGACAAACACTTCGTCGCCGGCTTCTTTCGTGACCGGCATGCTCTCACCGGTGACCGGCGCTTGGTTCACCGACGCCGTGCCGCTTCGCACTTTGCCGTCGACCGGGATGCGCTCGCCGGCGCGGACGACGACGATATCGCCAACCTGCAATTCAGAGTTCGAGACTTCAATTTCTTCTTCGCCGTGGCGGACGCGGGCGTTGGCCGGCACGAGCGAAAGCTACCCGCCGAGTGAGCGACGGGCGCGGCGCGTGGTATAGGCTTCGAGTTGTTCGCCCAGTTGCATGATGAAGGCCACTTCGCCGGCGGCGATGAATTCGCCAGCCGAGGATGCGGCGATGATAGCGATGGCGACGAGGACATCGGCGTCGAGACGTTTGGCGAGCAGCGCTTTGATTGCCTTGTAGACGATGGGAAAGCCGGCCAGAACGGTCGCGGCAATCGCGAGCGGCGTCAGATGGAACAGCGCCCCGCAGAGCAGGAGCACGCCGATGCCGGCGGTGCCGAGTAAATGCAGCCGGGCGGCGCGAACTTCTTCGGCCTCACGGTTGCGAGTGGGGAGTTTCGCGGTGTAGCCAGTGGTTTTGACCACAGCGATAAGTTCAGCCGCGGCGCCGCCGGTCACGGTGGCGGTCTTGGAAATGAAATTGACCGTCGCGGACTCGACGCCAGGCGCGGCCGCCAGCGCCTTCTGCACCGCGCTGGCGCAGCCCGCGCACGTCATGCCATCGATTTGGAGTGTGACAGTCTTCACGATCAACACGATAAGCATAGTCCGGACGACAGGCAAGGTCGAGTCGCGGGACGCACTTGCAAGTCGCGTCGTTCTGGTGGAGAATCGAAGATGTGACGACGGGGCCGACCCAACCGCCAGAAGCAGTGTCGCAGGCCGACGACCGGCTGTTGATCGACGCGCTGTTGAACACCACGGCGGACCACATTTACTTCAAGGACCTCAACAGCCGATTCATCTGCAGCAGCAAGACGCAAGCGGCGAAATTCGGCTTGAAGGATCCCGCCGAAGCGATGGGGAAAACCGATTTTGATTTCTTCTCCGCCGAGCATGCCCAGCAGGCGTTCAAAGACGAGCAGTGGATTCTGCAGACCGGGCAATCGATCGTCGACAAAGAAGAAAAGTTGACCTGGCCCGACGGCCGCGTGTCATGGGCTTCGACCAGCAAGATGCCGTTGCGGGACAAGGACGGGCGCGTCGTTGGCACCTTCGGCATTTCGCGCGATATCACGGTCCGCAAGCTGGCCGAGGAGCGCGCGGCGCGGTATGCCGATGAATTGCGGATCCGAAACGCGCAGATGGAAGCCGACCTCGTGATGGCGCGCGAGATGCAGCA
>CAYUMA010000541.1:0-1611 GCA_964445675.1 uncultured Pseudomonadales bacterium
GGTCGATCATGAGCTTTCGAACGACGCGGCCGACACCGAACGCGCGATCGCCGCGTACCTCGCAGCCGGCTGCGATACGGTCGTCAGTCTCGGCGGTGATGGCACGAATCGCGCGATCGTGCGCAGGGCGTCGAGCGTCAACCTGCTGGCGTTGTCGACCGGCACCAACAACGTGTTTCCGCAGCTGCTCGAGCCGACGATCGCCGGCATGGTCGCGGGACTCGCGGCGGCGGGTCGGCTGCCGCGCGAACAACTGGCGCGGCGCGCGAAAGTGTTGCGGATGCGTCTACCGGACGGTCGCACGGATGTCGGCCTGATCGACGCCGCGCTGCTGCGCAACGATTACGTCGGCAATTTCCTGCCGTTCGACGCCGATCGCCTCGTGCGCATCCTGCTCACACGCGCGGAACCCGACGCGGTCGGCATGTCGCCGATCGGGGGCTTCATCGACCCGGTGGGTCGCGACGACGACTGCGGCCTGCTGCTCGAGATGGGCCCGGGCCGAACCTTTGCCGCGCCGTTGTCGCCGGGACTCTTTCGCAACGTCTCGGTGCGCAGTCACACGCGCATCGCACTCGGCACACGCGTCGCGATCGCCGGCCCCGGCGTGCTCGCGATCGACGGCGATCGCGATCACAAGCTCGATGCCGACACGGCAGCGCAGATCACGATCGAGCGCGACGGGCCGTGGCTGTTCGACGCCGCTGCGTCGATGCGCCATGCGGTGCGCCACGGTATGATCGGTTAGCAACTGATAGGCACTGATAGGAACTGCCCCGAGCCCCCGATGATCATCAAACCCCGCATCCGTGGATTCATCTGCACGACCGCGCATCCGAAGGGTTGCGCGGCGCACGTCGATGAGCAGATCGCGGCGGTGAAGCGGCGCGGCGCGATCGCTAACGGACCGAAGAAGGCGCTCGTGATCGGTGCATCCGGCGGCTATGGACTCGCATCGCGCATTGTTGCTGCGTTCGGCTGTCGCGCGGCGACGCTCGGAGTCTCCTTCGAGAAAGCGCCGGAGGAGAATCGAACCGCGAGCGCGGGCTGGTACAACAATCGTGCGTTCGAGGCGCGCGCCCACGCGGCGGGTCTGTATGCGAAGACGCTCGATGGCGATGCGTTCTCGGATGCAATGAAGGCGCAGGTGATCGAGCTGATCAAGAAGGATCTCGGCCAGATTGATCAGCTCGTCTACAGCGTTGCGTCGCCGGTGCGGCTGCATCCGAAGAGCGGTGTGTTGTATCGCTCGGCAATCAAACCGATCGGCGAGGTCTACCACGTCAAAACGCTGCACGTCGATCGCGGTGTGGTGCAGGAAGTCGATCTCGAACCCGCCACACCCGAGGAAATCGCGGCCACGGTCGCCGTGATGGGCGGCGAAGACTGGGAATTCTGGATCGATGCGCTGCAGACCGCGGGGGTGCTCGCGCCGGGGTTCCGGACGATCTCGTACACGTATATCGGTACGCAACTTACGTGGCCGATCTATTGGCACGCGACGCTCGGTAAGGCGAAGGAGGACCTGGATCGGGCTGCTCGCGCCATCACGCAGCGGTTGGCATCGTTGCGCGGCGATGCGCGCGTGGCGGTATTGAAGTTCATCGTCAG
>CAYUMA010000542.1:0-2452 GCA_964445675.1 uncultured Pseudomonadales bacterium
AACGCGACCTGGCCTTCCTGGTAGATGCCGCCCGAGCCAATCAAGCCGACGCGGCAGGCCGACAACGGCTTGTTCAGTTCCGCCCACGGCGGCGGCGTCAGGTTCTCGACCCATTGATACGGCGGATACCCGAGCGTGCTGTACTGCTCGCGGGTGCGTTCGATGTAGTCAACAGGCGGGCGACTGTTCGGCATGCCCCGATACTATCAGCGAGATGGTGCCAGGCGTGGCAGAACGTGCAGACAGTGCCAGGCGTGGCAGAACGGGCAGACAGTGCCAGGCGTGGCAGAACGGGCAGAACGTGCCTGGCACCTTCTGCACGTTCTGCAATACTGGTGCCTGGCACGTTCTGCACGTTCTGCACGTTCTGCCACGCCTGGCACCGTCTTCAACAAAGGAGTTCCACCATGCCGATCAATCCAAAAGCCGTTGGTTCAACGGGTAATCCGACCCGCCGTTCGTGGACGTCGAAGGACGCGCTGCTGTATGCGGTCGGGGTAGGCGCCGGTACCGGCGAACTCCCGTTCACGACCGAAAATACAAAAGACGTCGCCCAGCGCGTGTTGCCGACGTTCGCGGTGATCATCGCGACCGGCGGCATGCCGATGGACAAGATCGGCTCGTTCAATCCGTTTCTGATGGTGCACGGCACGCAAGGCATTGAGCTCTTCGGCGAAATTCCGGCGGACGGCGAGATCGAGACCGTCGGCAAAGTCGTCGGCATCTGGGATAAGGGTAATGCGGCGGTGCTGGAGTTCGAAGCGACATCGACGAACGTCGCGACGGGCAAGCCGTTGCTGAAGACGCGCAGTTCGCTCTTCTGCCGCGGCGAGGGCGGCTGGGGTGGCGACCGAGGACCCTCCGAGAAGATCCCGTTTCCGAACCGCAAGGCAGATCATCAGATTACGTATCAGACGCGTGAGGACCAGGCGCTCACGTACCGCTTGTCAGGTGACCGCAACCCGCTGCATTCGGATCCGTCGTTTGCAAAAGCCGGCGGCTTCGAACGACCGATCCTGCATGGTCTGTGCACGTATGGATTCACAGGGCGAGCGCTGCTCCAGGCGATTTGCGGCGGCGATCCGACGCGCTTCAAATCGATGGACGGGCGGTTTTCGAAGATTGTAATTCCAGGCGACGCGCTGACGATCTCGATGTGGGTCGACGGCAAGACGTGCCTGTTCCAGACGGCCAACCAGAGGGGCGAAGTCGTGCTCGATCAGGGTCGTATGACGTTCGCCTGATTCGACACGCCGCATCCGTTCAACGCGGATGCGGCGCCGGCCCGCGTGCATGCTCGAACGCATGCCCGGCCCGTATCAGCGTCGGCTCGCCGAGCCACCGTCCGATCAACTGAAACGCCATCGGCAGACCGGCGCTGTTGAATCCCGCCGGCAGCGTGATCGTCGGGTGGCCCGAATAATTGAACGGCGCTGTGAACGTGATGAAGTCCGCGACACCGCTCGCGAGCAGCGCCGCCATCTGGTCGACGCGCGGCGGCGCGAACGCCATCGCCGGCGCGATGATCAGATCGACACCGCGTAACAGAGCCTCGAGGTCGGCGCGGAACCGTTCGCGTTCGCGTTCCAGCGCCGCATACGCCGTGGCCGGCGCCGCGAGGCCGCCGTCGATCAATGCCGCCAACGGCGCGCCATATTCCGCGCGCCGTGCCGGAAAATACGGCGCGTGCGCCAGCGCAGTCTCGACGCCGCACGTCACGCCCCAGTTCTGCACCAGCGACCGATACGGCGGCAACGTCACCTCGACCACGACCGCCCCCAACTCCTCGAGGGTGCCCAATGCGCCGTTCAGCGCCGCGACAACTTCTTTGGTGACACCGGTTTCGGCATACGCGCGGTCGATGCCGATCCGCATGCCGCGCACCGATTCACCGATCGCAGCAATGTAGTTCGGCACCGCTGAATCGATCGACGTGGGATCGCGCGGGTCCTGCCCGGCCAGCACGCCCAACATCCGCGCCGCGTCTTCGACGCAACGCGCCATCGGCCCGATATGATCCAACGACTCCGCAAGGGGGAACGCGCCGTGCCTGCTGACGCGGCCATACGTCGGCTTGATGCCAACAATGCCGTTGGCCGCCGACGGAAACCGGATGCTGCCGCCGGTGTCGGTGCCGATCGCGCCGTACGCGAGCCCGGCCGCGACCGCGACGCCGGACCCCGACGACGACACGCCGGGCCACACCCGGGGATCCCAGACATTACGCGGCGCCGCGACGCTCGGGTGATGATCCGAAAACGCACCTTCGGTCAGCTTGACCTTGCCGAGCACGACTGCGCCGGCGTCCTTGAGCTTCGTCACCACGGTCGCATCCTGATCGGGCACCCAATCTGCGAGTACTTTGGTGCCGCACGTCGTCTTCACGCCGCGTGTCCACAGCAGATCCTTCAACGCGATGGGCACCCCATGCAGTGGTCCCAACGGCGCGCCG
>CAYUMA010000543.1:0-8527 GCA_964445675.1 uncultured Pseudomonadales bacterium
TTCACCGGCCGCTCGCCGGATGCGCGCGAAGGGGTCGAGGCGTTCCTCGAAAAACGTCCGGCACATTTTCCCGGCAAGGTGTCCAAAGACTTGCCAGAGTTTTATCCATGGTGGAAAGACCGCACCTTCGAATGACGGTGCGGCGTTAACAGCGGAGCTCGAAAATGGCAACCCCTCAGATCGCGCAGAAAGCGCCATATCCGGTCGATGTAAAACTCGGTAAGAAATACTTCTGGTGCGCGTGCGGCAAGAGCGCCACGCAGCCGTTCTGCGACGGCTCGCACAAGGACACCACGTTTACACCGGTGATGTACCAGGCAGACAAGGATCGCACGCTGTATTTCTGCGGCTGCAAACACACAGGCGGTGCTCCGCTGTGCGATGGTAGCCACAACAAATTGTGATCACTTCGAGCGGCATGTTGTTACCGCTCTTTGCTTCAAGGCCGCAACGTTATGTTGTCGAGACTATTCAAGAGTCGTGCACGCTTCGATGATTCGGATCCGCAGATCAGACGCGCAGCAGTTCTCGCGATCGCCGACGCGGAAGCCGCGAGCTTCCAGGACGACTTCGCCGAACTGGTGCGTTCCGACGCAGACCCCGGCGTGCGCCGCGCTGCGCTATCGAAAATTCTCGACGGCAAACGGCTCGAGCCGTTCCTCGCCGATCCCGATCCGGAAATCATGCGCGCCGCCGCCGAAGCGATCGCGCGCGATGTGGACGCAGGCGCGTTGCGGCGCCATCCCGAAGTCAGAAGCG
Organism: uncultured Pseudomonadales bacterium; assembly: GCA_964445675.1. GTDB lineage: Bacteria > Pseudomonadota > Gammaproteobacteria > Pseudomonadales > Azotimanducaceae > DATJGR01. The sequence continues at coordinate 760 of CAYUMA010000543.1, forward strand.
CAGCCATTCGTAATGCGCGCGATCCGGATAGCGTCGCGGCGCTGATCGGCGACGTCGAGTACGACCACGAACTGATTCGCCTCGCCGTCGAGAGTCGCAACCCGAAGGTCCGCGTCGTCGTCGCCGACAAGTTGCTGAAGGAAGCCTCGCTCGTCGAGCTCGAACGCGTCTCGCGTGATAAAGACAAGAACGTCAATCGACTCGCGCGCGGGCGCCTGGAAGAAATCAAACAAGCGCGCGCGGACATCGACAAAGCGCTGCGCCGCGCCGAAGAACTGACGTATACCGTCGAGACCCAGCTGAAGGCCGATTCGGATCCGCTCTTCAGCGCCCGCCTCGGCGTCACGAAACACGACTGGCTGGCCGTTTGTGCGCGGCACGCGGCCGCGTCACAGCGCCTCGCTGCACACGGGATTGCGGTCGCGCAGTTAGCAGAGTTGACGCGTCGGTTCGACGCGGGCGTCGCCCACGCAGACGCGATGGCTGCAATCCAGGCGGTGCGCGCAGCGCCGTCGCCCACCGCCGCCGACACGGCTACGGTTGCCGCAGCGCGCGCGGATCACTCCGCGCCGTCCAATACAGATGCAGCGGCCTTCACCGACGCGCTCAACGGGCTCGAAAACCTGCTCGAATCGATCCGCGGCGGCGCCCGCGACCCGTATGCCGAGGTCGCCGCGATACACGAGCAGGGTCGCGCACTGCAGGACCACTGGCTCGCAGCGGCGGACCATCGACCGCCGCCGGAGCAACTGGTCGCGCGGTTCCACAGCGTCACGCACAACCTGTCGTTGCTGTACGAAGCGGCGGCGCGCGTCGACGGCCATCGCGACGAACTGGCGCGGGCCGAGGCCGAAGTTCCGGCCGAACCGAAGGTCGAAACGCCGGAAGAGTACGAGGCGCTGTGGGCGCAACAGCGGCGCGCGCGGCAAAGCGGCGAACGGGTCGCGCGAACGATCCAACGCATCGCATGGCCGACCGAGTTGCGCCGACCGGCCCTGCTCGATGAAGCCTTCGCGCTGCGTGACCGCCTGGCGCAATACGACGCGGCGTGTCACGCGATCCACGAACAGCTGCTGCATCGCCTGCAGGACTGCATCGGCAAACTCGAGGCGCAAATCGACGCAGGCCATCTGGCGAGCGCGGCGGGTCTCGAGGGCGAGGCCAAACGTCTGCTGCACAGTCTCCCGGCAGGTACCGCGAAGCACGTTCAGAGCGACTTCGTCGCCTTGTCTGCGCGCGTACAGGAACTGAAGGACTGGCGCACGTTTGCAACCCACCCGAAGCGCGAACAGTTCGTCGGCGATATGGAAGCGCTGGCGGCACAACCACTGCAGCCTGCGCTGCAGGCGGAGCGCATTCGCGAGTTGCGGCAGGCCTGGCAGGATCTCGGGCCGATCACGAATCACAGCGACCGGCGCCTGTTCGACCGTTTCAACCAGGCGGCCGAAAACGCATTCAAACCCTGTCGCGAATACTTCGACGCGCAAGCGGCCACGCGCAAATTCAACATCGAACAGCGGCGCAAGATCTGTGCGGAATTGGCCGGCTATATCGACGGCGTCGACTGGGATCATGCCGACTGGCGCGCCGCCGAGCGGATCCTGTATGCGGCGCGCGACGAGTGGCGCAAGTATCACCCGGTCGATCGCTCGGCGGGCCGCAAACTCGACACCCAATTCGATGCGTTGACGGCCCGCCTGCACGAAAAACTCACGTCTCAATGGGATCGTAATGCCGCCGCGAAACAGGCCATCGTCGCCGAAGCCGTCGCGATCGCAGCCGCCAGCGGGGATCCGCGCGACGGCATCGATAAAGCCAAGGCTTTGCAGAATCGTTGGCGCGCGATCGGCGTCGTGCCGAGACGAGTCGATCAACGCCTGTGGAAAGAGTTCCGCGCCGCGTGCGACGCCGTATTCGAGCAGCGCGATTCCGCCCGGACCGAGCAACGCCAGGCAATCGAGTCGCAGCTGTCGGTCGCGGAGGGTCTCTGCGCGGAATTCCAACGAGTCCTCGAAGGGGCATCGAGCGAGACCGTGGATGCGGGCGTGTTGAACGAATTCGAGAGTCGATTCCAGGCGTTACACGAACTGCCGCGCGAATCCGCACGGCGGATCGAACAGCGTTTCCGCGAGATGGAACGCAGCTATCGCATGCTGCTGCGCCAGGCGCAGCACGACGCCGTGATGCACGGCGTCGATCGCCTCTACGACATCGACCACGCGCTGGCGCAACTCGAACTGGATTGCGCGCGCGGCGGCATGAGCCAGAGCGACGTGATGGAGCGGATCGCTGGGGTCAGCGGACTCGATCCCGCGCGCCCCGGCGCCTTCGCGCAGCGGCTGCAGGCGCTCGAGCGCGCCGACGCGCAGGCCTTGATCGCCGCCGCGGCGCCAACGGCGGCCGCACGCCGGAAGCTGGCGATCGAATTGGAAGTTGCAGCGGGGCTCGATTCGCCGCCGCAATACCAGCAGGATCGGCTGGCGCTGCAGGTCGACCGGCTCAATCAAGGCATGAAACATCGCCGCGTGATGGACGAAGCACCGATGCAACTCGCCGACCGGTGGTGTCGTACCGGGCCGGTGCTCGAGGACGACATTGAGGTCCGCGAACGCTTCTTCCGCGCCTGCCGCATCGCGCTCGAGTGAGCTGGGAAACCTCTGCACGGCAAAGGCTTCCGCTGATCAACGAAGGCGTGCCATAGCCGCCACGTTGCCGCCGCGATAGAGTAGGTAAACAGGGCCACTGAGGGGAGGCGGAATGGCTCGATCACACCAGTACCGTGCGGGACTCATCCACTACGAGCCCGACTTCGCTTGCCGCGGCTACACGCTGTTCTGCGGTGCGACTCCCGGCGCCCCGGCGAGCGCGTATCTGATCGACATGCACGGGCGCATCTGCCATCGCTGGGCTGATCCGCGCGGCATCACGTACGCGCGCCTGCTGCCGAGCGGAAACGTGTTGTGCCGTGCGACGCCGTCGCCCGACGTGCAGGGCATGCGCGGGCTGGCCGGGCAGTCGCCGTGCATCTTCGAACTCGACTGGGACGGCCGCTGCGTCTGGGAGTTTCGCGATGAATGGCTCCACCACGACCAGCATCGGCTGCCCAACGGCCATACGCTGGCGGTGGCGTGGCGCTGGTTGCCGGATAGCATCGGCAAACGCGTTCGCGGCGGCATCGCGAAACCGGACGACCCACCGCATTTGCTCGCCGACGTGATCCTCGACGTCGACGCAGATGGCCACGTCGTCAGCGAATGGCGTTCGTGGGAACACCTGGACGTCGACGAGGACGTCATTTGTCCGATGGACCATCGGCTCGAGTGGACGCACACGAATTCGCTGCGTACGACACCGGACGGCGATTGGTTGATCAGCTTCCGACGCACTCACACGGTCGCCGCGATCGATCCGTCGAGCGGAGCGTTCCGCTGGAAATGGGGTCGCGGCATCGTCTCGCACCAGCACGACGCGAAGGTGCTGCCCAACGGCAACCTGCTGCTGTTCGACAATGGCGTGCATCGCTTCGGCGATCCCGATTATTCCCGCGTCCTCGAAGTGAACCGGCTGAAGAACGAGATCGTCTGGTCGTACCAGGACGAGCCCGCGTTCCACTTCTACAGCGTGATGGCCGGCGGTGCCGAGCGGCTTGCAAACGGCAACACGCTCATCTGCGATTCGGCGGTCGGCCGCTTCTTCGAAGTGACGCACGCCAAGCAGATCGTCTGGGAATACGTGAACCCGTTCTACTCGAACCATCCGCGCCTCGGCGGGATGGTCAATATCGTGTTCCGTGCGCACCGGCATCTTGCCGACGACCCCGCGCTGGCGCAGCGGGACCTCGATCCGGCGAGGTACGCAAACCTGAACAGGTTGTATGGTTAGAGACATCAGCCGGAGGACCAAAATCGGGTTCGGTGCTGGTGCCAGCGCCGAGGCGATCAGTCTGATCACGTTCGGCGCGTACGCGATGAAGAAGTGGGGCCGGCAATCGGCTCCGAACGCGCGCGAAGTTGTATGCCGCCAAGCACGTCGCTCGCTCCGTATCGCCACGAAGCGGCCGAATCATGGGCGAGTGATGTCCAGGGTTACGTTGCGATGTGCGTTTCTGTTCGTGACCTTCGTGTGCAGCTGCGGCGGCGTGATGGCCGCGCCGCCGACGGCGCAAGCGAGCGGCTCGGCTGCCGCCGCCCGCCCGCCCAACGTGGTGCTGATCCTCGCCGACGACCTCGGCTACGCTGACGTCTCCGCCTACTTCCCCGGCCGCATCCCGACGCCCAACATCGACCGCATCGGCGCCGAAGGTGTGCGCTTCACGGCCGGCTACGTGGCGGCACCGGTGTGCGGACCCTCGCGTGCCGCGCTGATGACCGGGCGTTATCCGCAGCGCTTCGGTTTCGAATTCAACAACGGCCCGCCGGCGCGCGACGTCGCGATGAACATCGGCCTCGCGAAGACCGAGCTCACGCTCGGCAACCTGATGCAACAGGCGGGTTATCACACGGGCCTCGTCGGCAAGTGGCACCTCGGCGCGAATGCGGACTTCTACCCGACCGGACGCGGCTTCGATGAGTTCTTCGGCATTCTTCCCGGCGCCACCAGCTACATCGATCCGACGTTGCCCGGCGTGCACAACGTCGCTCCGCCCGGCGCCGAAGCGGCCGCGACGCGCGGGCGGGCGCCGGAACTGCAGGTGTTTCGCGGACCCGCGCGCGAGGTGGTGGACAACGCCAATAGCTACCTCACCGAAGAGTTCGCCGCCGAAGCAGAAAGTTTCATCGGCCGCAACAAGGACAAGCCGTTCCTGCTCTATCTCGCGTTCAATGCGCCGCACGCGCCTTACCAGGTGACGCAGAAATACTACGACCGATTTGCGCACATCAGCGACGAACTGCCGCGCGTGTACGCGGGCATGGTGTCGGCGTTGGACGATGCGGTGGGACGCGTGCTCGCGGCGCTGCAGGCGAACGGCATCGCCGACGAGACGCTGGTGTTGTTCATCTCGGACAACGGCTGCGCGGCGTACGTCCCGCAGCTGTGCAGTTGCGAGCCGATGCGCGGCGGCAAGCTCTCGCACTTCGAAGGCGGCGTGCGCGTGCCGTTCCTGCTGCGTTGGCCGGGGCATGTGCCGGCCGGATCCGTGCACGCGTTGCCGGTGTCGACGCTCGACATCGTGCCGACCGTGGTGGCCGCGGCGCAGGCGCAGCTGCCGGCGGATCGTGCATACGACGGATCGGACCTGTTGGCGCAACTGGGTCGTGGCAGCGATCCCGCGCGCGAACTGTTCTGGTGGCGCGCGCCGCTGCGTTCGGTGAGGGTCGGCGACTGGAAGCTGTGGACGTCAGAGCAGGGTGACTTGAACTACCTGTTCAACCTCGCCGACGATCCGCACGAGCTGAACAACCTCGTTGAGGCGCGGCCCGACAAAGCCGAAGAACTGCGGTCGAGGCTGCTGCAGTGGCATGTCGACAAAGCGGCGCCCGCGTGGCCGAGCCGGCCGCACGTCACGTACGAGGCGTGTGACGCCACGATCACCGTGCCGATCTGAATTCGCGACCGCGCTCGAGCCACTTAGCGCAGTCCGGCGTCAGCGCACGCGCCACTGCCTTGTCGTATTCGGCGAGTTCCGCCGGCGTGAGAACGTCGCGCCAACGACCGTTGGTCCCCTGGAAGAAAAAGTCGCGCACGCCGTTCTTGAAAAAGGTCGGACCGCCCGGCACCTCGTCTTCGATCGCCTCCTCCTTCATCGCTTCGCGCGATGGACGAAGCCGTCGAAGTACTCGTGGACGTCGTCCGGGCACTTCGGTATCGGATCACCGACGAGATCGCCGCTGTTCAGCAACGCGATGCCTTCATCGGTGAACGAACGCCAGTGATTGAACCACGACATCATCACGTCGCGGCCGTCGCGGCCGACGTAGATGTACTTGTTTTCGTTGTGCCACGGCAGCGCATCGAGCGGCAGGTGGGTCTTGAGAAAACGGCGATGGCTCTGCGCCTCGATGCGTGCGACGACGGCCTCGATCGGGGGGAAGCGCGCATCGATCCACGGCGACAGCGTCATCAGCGGTTGGGTCGAGCGCTCGTGTTCGTCATGGTCGCTGCTCCGTGAATGGAATGGATCGTATCGGGATGCAGCGTCGGATCAAAGCGATGCCGCCTGCGTGATCGGTAACGTCGCGCGGATGACGCGCATCGCCGACCCCGCCGGCATTCCACTGGACGCGCCGTCCGCGCCTCTCGCGCACCGATGGCGGGAATGCGAACTCACCGTGGCCGTGCGGCGCCACGCGAACTGGGCCGAGCACGCGCCGTTCGCGCTGTTGCTGATGGGTCTGCTCGAGCTCAACGGCGGCAACGCGATGCTGTTGAACGGCCTCTGTATCGCGCTACTGATCGCACGCGTCGCGCATCCGTTTGGTGTGCGCGTCGACAAGGTGAATACACCGGCGCGCATCGCGGGCGCGGCGCTGACCGGTGTCGCGACGATCGTCGCGGCCATCGCGCTGATCCTCGAGATCGTGTAGCGGTCGCCTCCCGATTTCCCCCGCGAGCGCGTTCGCTCTTTCCCGATCCACCGTCGCCCAATGCTCGACGTGATGCGCGTCGAGATAGCGCGTCCCGGCAAGGTCGCCCGGCTTGGTCGTGCTAGCGTGGTGTTGCGGCCGGCAGATCGAGGACGGCGCGCGCGCCACCGACGCTGGACGCATCGATCGCCAACGCACCGCCATAGCTCGCCGCCAGTTCGGCCGTCACGGCGAGGCCGATCCCGTGACCGTCGGTGGCGGTATCGCCACGGGCGCCGCGCGCAAGCAGCTGGACGCGCTGATCTGCCGGAACGCCTGGCCCATCGTCATCGATCGTCAAGCGCACCATCGCGCCGTCCGCCGAAGTCGTTGCATCCACTTCGACGCGCGACGCGCAGTACTTGAACGCGTTTTCGAGCAGATTGCCCAACATTTCCATCACGTCGCGCTCGTCGCAACGCACGAACAGATCGGCCGCGATGTGCTGTTCGACGGCGATCTGCTTCGTCGCGTAGGCTTTGCGCAACGCCGCGATCAGGCGGTCGGCGACATTCGCGGCGCTCGTGCGCCCGGCCAGCACGACCGGACGCGCCGCCATCGCCCGTGACAGTTGATGTGCCACCGTCGATTCCATGCGGTCGAGCTGTTCGCGCAGCAACGCGAGATCGTCGGGCCGGCCCGCCAGAGCGTTGCGCAGCACGGCGAGCGGGGTCTTCAGACTGTGCGCGAGGTCGTCCATCGCGCGCCGATAGCGGTCCCGGCTGCCCACTTCGTGGTCGATGAAACGATCGATGTTGCGCGCGAGCGGCGCGAGTTCGGGTGGATAGTCTTCGCCCATTCGCTCAAGCCTTCCCACGGCGACCGCGTCGACGCGCGAGGCCATCACCGCAACCGGTCGTAGACCCCAGCCGACGGCCAGCACCTGCGCGCCCATCAACGCGACGACGACGCCCGCGAGTCCCAGCATCAGTTCGCGCCGGAAACTCGCGATCGCGACGCGAAACGGCGCCTGGTCGGCGAACACGCGGAAGGTGAATACCTCGTCGCTCTCGGCCTCCCAGATCACGCGGTAGAACATTTCGAACCGACCGTCGCTCTCGCGGAAATGGAACGCACCGGGCGCCAGCTCTCGTTCAGTCGGCGGCGCAGATAATCCGTTCGGCGACAGGGCCGCGAGTCGCAGCGACGGCGACTGCCAGATCACTGCCCCGGACGCTTCACTGACCGTCGCATACAAACCCGAA
>CAYUMA010000544.1:0-13175 GCA_964445675.1 uncultured Pseudomonadales bacterium
CGGCGTCAGTTGCACCGCTGTGCTCCGACGCCTCGCCTTGTTTGTAGATCGACGCAAGCAGCTTGTCGTTGATCGCTGCAATGTCCGTTGCGGAGCCGCCGGGAATCGCCAGCAAGGAACGATAGGAGGTTTCGGCAGAAACGTACTGGCCAAGCTCGAATGCACCATGACCCAGGATGAAGTAAGCCGTGCGCTCGAGCTTGGGATCCAGATTCGGACGCGTGCGAATCAAATGCTCCGCCAGATCCATCGCCTGCTGATACTGCGCCATCGCGAACAGCGCATCCGCCGCCGAGGCCTGGACTTCCGGCGCGCGTGGGTCGTTCGCGAACAGCATCGCGAACTCGATTTGCGCATCGATCTTGACGCGTTGCCACAGCTCACGATCGGCAGGACCGAGACCTTTCAGTACCTCGTTCAACCCGAGGATCGCCGCGTACCCCGCTTCATTGGCGCGCGCGTAGTCGGGGTGCTCGTGCACGACGCGCTGATACGCCGCAACCGCGCGCGCCGACTCACCTGCTTCCGTGTACACCTCCCCGAGCAGGAACAGATTGTCTGCAACTGCCGGATCGGTCGGGAACGTCGTCACGAATTGTTCGTAGTAGTTGGCTGCCTTCAGGTAATCGCCGGCGACCTTGCTCGTCTGTGCCTCGCTGTGCGAGAGCTTCGACAGTTCCGTCAAATACTCCTTCAGTATCGGAACGTAGTCGGCGCGCTCGACGTCGTCGTACATCCCCCAGAACTCGCTGTGCACGCCGTAGCGCGTCACGAAGTCCTCTTTGCGCGCGCGGATCTCGCTCGGAAAATCGCCTTCGATCAGCGTGTCGATGACCCGTTTGTTGAACACCGGCGCGCGACGATCGAGTGTGTTGTTGACGATGAACGTCTCCAGCGTCGCAACGCTGTCCTGATAACGCTTTTGTGCGCGCAGGTCGTCCGCCAGGCGCGCATAAACCCGATGCTGCCACACGGGCTTGTTCAATCGCTGCATGTGGTCCGCCAGCGTGTTTGCGCCGTCGAGGTATGAAACCGCGAGCACGATTACACGTAGAACATCGTCCAACAGTTCCTTGGAGCCGCGATCCGGCTCGGCGTCGTCGGCGATGATCGAATCGACGACGACGAAGAAGCTGTCGAGACTGAGGTCGACCTGCGATTCCTTGAAGCGCGACCAGCCGAGCATGTAGTTCGCGTTCTGCCAGTACGGCGTTGCCGAACCGCTCGCGACGACAAAACCGTAGTCCTCTGCAGCGGTCGTATACTGCTCCGCCGAAAACGCCATCTCCGCGCGGCGGAAACGCGCCTCCACGACGTGTTCGCTGGCCGGATACTCGGCGACCAAGCGGTCGAGGTAGCGTTTCGCGCTCGCGGTGTCGCCGACGACGTCGTACGCCCGCGCCAGCTGATAGATGATCTGATCGAGGTCCTCGGCATCCGGCTGCGTCAATAGGTCCTCATATAGCGCAATCGCCGCCTGGTACGGCGCCGCTTCGCCCGCGGCATCGCGCTCCTCGCCGACCTGCATCTCGAGATCAGCCAGTCGCTTGCCGACAACGTGGTTGTCGTGCGCGTCCGGCACGACGCCATAAACGCGTCGATACGCACTCATTACTTCGTCGCGCGTCGGCGGCGGCACACGTACGTCGGGCAGCTCGACGCTCGGCAGTTTTTCAACGACCTTCGCAACCTCCGGGCCGCGCACTTTCATGGCGCCGCCGTTGCCGCCGAACAGCCCGCAGCCGCTGACCAGTGCCAGCAGAACGACGCTGAGGGTCAGGCGGTTCATTCGCCGGCCTCGACCGCGCTATCCATCGCGAGATGATCGGTCGCGCGCGCGATCGCGATCCGGGTCACCAGAATCTGTCGCTCGACTTGCGCCATTTCGCGATGAATGCCAGCTCTGATCTGATCGGCCAGGCGCGTTTCTCGTTGGGCAATCGCGACGGCGACCTCGTCCCTGATCGCGTCCGCGCGCCCTTGAAACGCCAGAAAGTCGACTTGTATACCCTGCGCGAGGGCTTGCTCTGCGCGTGTTACCCGCGTGACCTTCGCGTCGACTTCCGCGAGCATCGCCGCGGCGTCGTCGGCTTGTTTCTCCGCGTCGCGCAAGCGCGTCTGACTCTCTTCGACAAGGCCAAAGAACACGATCCCTTCGAGATAGTCGATACGCGCGAGCAGGCGCGCCCGGCTGGGGTCGTCGGGCGTGTCCATCAGCAAAGCGCGTTTGGCGTAGAGCGAATCGAGCAACTTGGCTTCGTCGGCGTTGGCAAGCGACAACATCCAGGCGGCGTTGCGTTCGGGAACGGCGAGCGTGAGCGCGTCGACGCGCTCGCGCGATAACGAGAGCGACTGCTCGAGTCGTGCGCGGCGGTCGAGTAGTCCCTGCTGCGCGATGAGTTCCCGCGCCGACGCCGCGCGACGTCGCTGTTCAGCTTCCAGTGCATCAAACGTCGTCAGCTCGTCCGGCAGTGCGTTCAACCAGTCCGCCATCGCGTGCAGCTCGCGCCATTGCAACAGCAGTTCCTGCACGTCTTCGGCCGCAAGCCATTCGAGCCAGTCGGTATGGCCCAGCGTGCGTCGCCATTCGTCCATGACGTCGCTCGGGCTCGAATCCGTGCTCGGCCGCGCGAATACCTGCAACAGTCCGCCGACCCACACCGGATCCTCCGCGCGCAACGCAACGGTTTGTAGTTCGGCGAGCCGGCCTTCGAAGTTCGCTTCGGCCGCGCGATAGTGCGTCAACGCCAGTCCGCGCGACGACATATGCTCGAGGCTCATCGGCAATCCGAGTTGCGCGGTGGCGCTGCTCTCCGACCACGATGCCTCGTTCTTCAATGACAGCCAGATCCGGGCGGCGAGTTCGTAGTCGCCGTTGTCCATCGCGAGCCCCCCGTAAGACGTCAGCGCAAGATCGCGGTAACGACCGTCCGCCGGCATCGCACCGAGCACCGATTCCGCCGATGCCGGCTCGGTGCGCTGGCGCTTGATCAACGCGAGCGCCACGAGGCCGCGCTGTTTGAGGTCGAGCGCGTCGGCGGCATATACATTCATCGTCCCGAGCGTCGTGAATGCCGCTTCGGCCTCTTCGAGGGCGCCCGATGCGCGCAGCGCGACGCCGAGGTTGAACAGCGCGTAGGCGCGATACGGTTGCTTGGGATCGATGCGCTCGATCGCAGTTCGCGCTGCGCCATAGTCACCGCGGTGCGTCGCGAGTTCGGCGCGCATGAATTCGACTTCCGGGTGCACGCGTTGCTGACCCAACCCGAACCAACTCTTGCCGAGATCGATGTCGACGAGATTGCGCTCGACGCCATCCCAGTCTTCGCGCCGGAAACTCTCGCGCGCGAGATGGAACGACAGCCGCATCTTGTCGAGCGGCGGCAGCGCGTCGGCCCCGGCGGACGCGAACGTCTGCTCGGCCAGCGCGAACATGCCCTCGGAGAACGCGAAGCTGCCTTTGGCCAATTGCAGACGTGTCGGATCCTCGCCCACCGCACCGCGACGCTCGGCGATCAACGCGCCGAGCAGCGCCTGCTGATAGTCGTCCTGGAAATAGTCATAGAGCAGCGTGCCGTAGTAGAGGTCCGGCAACGGTGTCACCGGTTGCACGGACAGCACACAGCTCAATATCCAGTCGCACAGAAACCCTTTCATGCACCATCCCTGCTGCTGCGGCGTCTACTGCGGCGAAACCGTGGCGACAAACTCCGGCTGATATTTCGCCGTCGAATCGGAAATCTTCAGCTCGACAAAGCTGGGCTCGAATGATTTTTCGAAGGTCACGGTGGCGGCACGGCTGTAGTCACGGCCTTCGGGTCCGCGGCCGGTGAAGAACGCCGTCAGCTGGTTTTCGCCTTGCTTGACGTTGCCGACATACAACCGCTGCACGCCGCCGCGAAACAGCGCGTCGGTTTGTTTTTCGGTGTACAGGTAGTGCGTAACGTCCTTGCCGTTGAGCTTCAACGTCACCGAATCCAGCGCAAAGAACTCACCGACGTCCATCGACAGAAACACCGCGACCTGCGAGCTCGCGGGATACAGCAGATCTTCTTCGAGCACGACGAGATCGCGCTTGAGTTCGACGAGATCGCGCTTGATACCTTCCATCTGACTCGCGAGCGCGGGTGTCTCGCTCGCCGGCTCCGTTGCCGCCGGAACTTCGGATTCGGAGGACGTGTCGCCAGCGGGTACCGTGTCGAACGCGACCGCTGCCGCATCAGGTGCGGCCGCGGCTTCAAGTGCCGCCGCCGCATCGAGCGCTGCCGCTGCGGCCGTTTCGTCGGCGATCGCCGCGTCGAGCGAACCCTGTGCGTCCGGCGCAACAGGTCCTTCCGCATCGAGGACCGCTGGCGTGTCCAGGTCGAGCGACGCCGGAGCCTCGACGTCGGCGACGGCAACCGAGGCGTCGTCATCGGCGACCGCGCTAAACGTGCTCAGCGTCAAGAGCAGCGCGGCGAGTGTGTATGCGATCCGTTGCATAGGTAATTCCTCTGCCTGTCGAACGATCTATTGACTGATCAGTTTTTTGACGACTTCGAGGTACTTGGCCTCGTCACCCGGCTTGTAGCCGAGGTGCACATAGCGGATCACGCCGTCACGATCGATGACCACGCTGCTCGGCATCGCCTGCACCGTGTACATCTCACTGACCTTCTGGCCTTCGTCGACGAGCACCGGAAACGTCACGCCCGTTTTTGTCGCGATTTCTTGTGCGGGGCCGGCCTTGCCCTCGACGTTGACACCGAGCACGGTGAAACCGGCATCGCGGTAGCGCTTGTCGATCTTCTCGAGCAGCGGCATTTCCTGACGGCACGGACCGCACCAGCTGGCCCAGAAGTTGATCAGTACGACCTGGCCGCGATACTCCTTCAGCCGGGTGTTTTTGCCATCGAGGCTCTTGAGCGTGAAATCCGGGGCCACGTCTGCGACCGCGACCGCGTGTGACAGGATCGGCATGCACAGGCACGCGGTCGCAATGAGGCTTGCAAGTTTCATGGCGTTCACCTTTCGTTGATGTGTGTACGTCGATGCGAGCTTCACGCCGACCGCCTCCGAATCCGCTGACGACCCCACTCGGCCGCACTCTTGGTAAGACAGACGCGATCGATCATGCCGTCGAAAGTCCCTGCACCGCCGACTACTTCAACTGGTGAGGCGCCCGAGTTCCGTTTCAGTCGAGCTTTCGAACTACCGACATGGATCGCTGAGCGACGTCCTGCGCTCTGGCGCGCACCGGTCCTTGGTGTCGCAATGGTTCGGCCGGGATCCGTTCCGGCCATTCCAATCTGAATTCTCTGATCGCGGTAAAGAAGAACCGGGAATCGCCGACTGCTCGTGGCGGCCGGACGAGGTGTGGAACACCCGGCCGGCCACGACAGCGATTCCCAGTTCTTGAACTGTCGCAACGCATATGAGTTCTGTTGGATGCAGTCCTGCATCGTCTTCGTCCAGCATGAACCGCGTGCATCTTCGGAAAACGAACGTTAGTCGAGCCCCGAAATCGTTAATGCGCCCGGGTTCACATTTCATCTGGCGTCGCGCACCGCAGCGCGGCGAGTTGAGAGCAACCGCAATCGATGACATCGACGTGTGGTCGTTTGTCGCGCCGCGAGAGCGACACACGTCGCACTCCCCGTCGCGTTCCTACGCGAGCCGATCGATCTTTGGCGCGTCGAACCAACCCGGTAAACTCGATCAACTACAGTGACGGAAACGGCATGAACATTCGCAGCGGCTGCATCGATACCGTCGGCAATACGCCGCTCATTCGGCTCGCGACATTGAGCGACGAAACGGGATGCGAGATTCTCGGCAAAGCCGAGTTCCTGAATCCGGGCGGCTCGGTCAAGGATCGCGCGGCGCTGTGGATCATTCGCGCCGCCGAAGCGGACGGTTCGTTACGATCCGGCGGCACCGTTGTCGAGGGCACAGCCGGCAACACGGGCATCGGCATCGCGCACATCTGCAACGTCCGCGGCTACCCGTGCGTCATCTATATGCCCGACAACCAGTCGCAGGAAAAAGTCGACCTGCTGCGCACGCTCGGTGCCGAGGTGCGGGTCGTGAAGACCGTGCCGTACAAGGATCCGCAGAACTATCAGAAACAGGCCGGGCGCTATGCGGCGCAGTTGCCTGGCGCCGTCTGGGCCAACCAGTTCGACAATGTCGCGAACAGAACCGCGCACTTCGAATCGACCGGTCCCGAGATCTGGACACAGACCGGCGGACGCATCGACGCATTCACGTGCGCCGTGGGCACCGGCGGTACGCTCGCCGGCGTGAGTCGCTATTTGAAGGATCGCAGCGCGAACGTGAAGATCGTCCTCGCGGATCCGCCGGGCAGCGCGCTGTACAGCTACGTCAAGAGCGGCAACGCGGTCATGAGCCCAGGTCCGTCGATCACCGAAGGCATCGGCAACAGTCGCGTCACCGACAACCTGCTGGGTACCCCGATTGACGACGCGGTGCAGATTACGGATCAGCGCAGCGTGTCGATGGTGTACCGCATGCTGCGCGAAGAAGGATGGTTCTTCGGCTCCTCGACCGGTCTCAATCTCGCGGCCGCGGTCGATGTCGCGCGCGATCTGGGTCCGGGACACACGGTCGTCACGCTGCTGTGCGATGGCGGCGGAAAATACCAGTCGCGCCTCTTCAATCCTGCGTGGCTGCGCGAGCGTGGGCTGGATCCGGACCTGCGTTGAGGCGATCGGACGCACGGATCGACCGCCCTGCTATGATCCGACCATGCGCACACTCACTGCGATTGCCCTCACGCTGACGTTTCTGTGCATCGCAGCACCTGCGAGCACCGCCGGCAAAGGCGTCTGGCTGCTCGAACTCGACGGTGCGATCGGTCCCGCCACCGCCGACTACTTCATCTCGAATCTCAAGAAGGCCCAGGCCGCCAATGCCGAGTTGTTCGTCGTGCAACTCGACACGCCCGGCGGGCTCGATCACTCGATGCGCGACATGATCAAGGCGATCCTCGCATCCAAGGTACCGGTTGCCACGTACGTCGCGCCGAACGGATCGCGTGCCGCCAGTGCCGGCACGTACCTGCTGTACGCGAGTCACTTCGCTGCGATGGCGCCGGCGACCAACGTGGGCTCATCGACACCCGTCAGCATCGGCGGCGCCGAATCACCGTTCCCCCTACCTGGCACGCAACCGCCTCGCACTCAACCGAAGTCTGCGGACGACCCGGACAACACGTCGGCAGACGACGCAAGGGACGCGTCGAAGGACGACGCGTCGGAGCCGGATTCCGCGCCGGCTCCGCGCACGACGATGGAACGCAAAATCGTCAACGACGCGGTCGCGTACATCCGCGGGCTCGCGCAACTGCGCGGACGCAACGCCGATTGGGCCGAGAAGAGCGTGCGTGACGCCGCGAATCTGCCTGCGTCGGACGCGCTCGCGGCTCACGTGATCGATCTGATCGCGACCGACGTCGACGATCTGCTCGTCAAACTCGAGGGTCGCCAGACCACCATCGACGGCGTAGTGCAGACGCTCGATTTGAAGGCGGCTGATGTAAACCGGGTCACTCCCGGCTGGCGCTACGACTTTCTGGCGCTCATCACCGATCCGAACGTCGCGTACATCCTGCTGATGATCGGCATCTACGGCCTGATCCTCGAGTTTTATCACCCGGGGGTCATCGCACCGGGCGTCGTCGGCGTCATTTGCCTCTTGCTCGCCGGATATGCGTTGCAGATGCTGCCGGTCAACTACGCCGGACTTGCGTTGATGGTGGTCGGCGTCGGACTGATGCTCGCCGAAGTGTTTGCGCCCGGATTCGGTGTGCTCGGGATCGGCGGCGCCGTCGCGTTTGTGGTCGGATCGGTGATATTGATGGATACAGACCTGCCTGCTTATCAGATTTCGCTGCCGGTCATCGCCGCCTTTGCGGCGTCGTCAGTGGCAATCTTCCTGTTTGTCATCGGCGCGGCGGTTAAGGCGCGCGGCCGGAAGGTCACCACGGGGCGGGAAGCGATGCTCGGCGCGCGCGTCGAGGTCATCGAGGACTTTTCCGAGCGCGGCCTCGTGCGCTTGCACGGCGAGATCTGGCAAGCCGCGTCGCGCGTCCCGCTGACCAGGGGCGCTCGCGCGCGCATCATCGCAATCGACGATCTCATCCTCACGATTGAACAGGAGCAAGGCTGATGGAGATTTTTTCGACAGTGTTGATCGCGCTCGCGCTCGTGCTGCTGTTCACGGCGTTCCGTGTACTGCGCGAATACGAACGCGGCGTCGTCTTCATGCTGGGACGATTCTATGGCGTCAAGGGACCCGGCCTCATCATCCTGATTCCGATCGTGCAGCAGATGGTAAAACTCGATCTGCGCACGCTCGTGCTCGACGTACCGAGCCAGGATCTGATCACGCGCGACAACGTCTCGGTCAAGGTGAACGCGGTGCTGTATTTCCGCGTCGTCGACCCGGAACGCGCCATCATCAACGTCGAAAACTACCTGGAGGCGACGGGCCAACTCGCGCAGACGACATTGCGTTCCGTGCTCGGTCAGCACGAACTCGATGCGCTGCTCTCCGAGCGTGAGCGCCTCAATATCGACCTGCAGAAAATCCTCGATCAGCAGACGGACCAGTGGGGAATCAAAGTCGCCAACGTCGAGATCAAGCACGTCGATATCAACGAGAGCATGATCCGCGCGATCGCTAAGCAAGCCGAGGCCGAACGCGAGCGCCGCGCGAAGGTCATCCACGCCGAGGGCGAATTCCAGGCGTCGATGAAGCTCGTCGAGGCGGCAGCACAACTGGCTACCCAGCCGATGTCGATGCAGCTGCGCTACCTGCAAACGCTCGTCGAGATCGCCGGAGAAAAGAGCTCGACGATCGTGTTCCCGGTTCCGATCAATCTGATGGACACAGTGCAGACGTTGCTGGAATCGCGGTTGCCGCCGAAGGCGTAGTCCTCAGGCCGCCGGTAACGCGGTTCGCGCGGGCGCGACCGGCAGACCCGCGACATTACAGCGATGCCGATACACCGCACCGCCGCGCTCCGAGCCACTGCCGTCGGATCCCGAAACGATGTACAGATCCCGTAGATCGTCGCCGCCAAAACAGACACTGGTACACATCGGCTGCGGAATCTCGACGAAGTCGGTTTGGCGTCCATCGGCCGCAAATACACCAACGCCGTGTCCCTCGCCTGCGAGCGCAACCCACACGGCACCGTCGCTCGACACGACCAGACCATCGGGCACGCCCTTGGCGGGACGCACGAACAATTGTTTTTCACCGAGTGAACCGTCACGCGCGACCGAGTAGCGGAAAACGCCGCGGCGGCTGTCGGAGTGATACAGCGTGCGTCCATCGGGTGAGAAGCCGAGACCGTTGGTCAGCTGCACGTCGCGACCAACCATCCGCGCGCTGCCGTCGAGATCAATCAGAAACAGATTGCCGGCCTGCGGTTGCCGACCGTCCGCGAATACCGGACTCGCGCCAAGCGATCCGACGTAGATGCGCCCCTCAACGTCGGTCGTCAGATCGTTGTAGCCGACATTGCCGTGATCGGGGTCCGAGTCCAACAACGTGAGCGTTGCGCTGCCGTCGAAGCCTTTGAACGAGACGTTGCGACCGCTGACGACGAGACCGCCTGCGGCGTGCAACGCCATACCGCCAATGCCACGACGGTGTTCGAACACGGTGCTGACGGAGCCGTCGCGCGCCAACGCGTACACACCGCCGAACAACACGTCGCTGAACAGCAGACCCCGCTGCGGATCCCACACGGGCCCCTCGATCAGACCGTAACCTTTCGCCAGCGGCTGCATGCTGCTCCCTCTCTCGGCTGTTTCCGGGGTCTGTTCGAACCTTGTCATAGCGTTCCGGAAACGGCAACACTAGCGGCGACCCCACTGTGGAGTACGCGATGCTGTTGCAAGCTGCCCGACTGCGTGACTTCGTCACTGATATTTTCAACCACGCCGGTGCCACCCACGACGTCGCACGTGAGGTTGCGGCGCATCTCGTCGAAGCGAACCTGAAGGGGCATGACTCGCACGGCGTCGGCATGATCCCGACCTACGTGCACAACTTGCGCGCGGGGCACCTCGACGCCGGCGCGCACGCCGCAGTCGTACGCGACGCGGGCGCGGTCGTGCTCGTCGACGGTCGCTTCGGCTTTGGCCAGGTCGTGGGTCGTGAAGCCACCGACATCGCCATCGAGCGCGTCAAGAGTACCGGCGTTGTGTGCGTTGGCCTGCGCAACGCGCACCACCTCGGTCGCATCGGCGCTTACGGCGAACTCTGCGGGCGCGCCGGATTGGTGTCGGTGCATTTCGTCAATGTGGTCGGCCACGAACCGCAGGTCTCACCGTGGGGCGGTCGCGAACGCCGCATGACCACGAATCCATTCTGCTGCGTCGTACCCCGCGACGGCGAGGAACCGATCGTGCTCGACATGGCCACCAGCGCCATCGCGCTCGGCAAAGTGCGTGTCGCGCATTTCAAAGGTGTCCGCGTCGAGGATGGCGCCCTCGTCGATTCGTTAGGCTCACCGACCAATGATCCGAAGGTGATGTACGAGGCGCCGTTCGGTTCGCTCGGACCATTCGGCAAACACAAAGGCTATGGCCTCGCGTTGATGTGCGAGCTGCTCGGCGGCGCTCTCGTCGGGGAGTGGACCGCGCAACCCGCTAACGAACGCGTCGGCACTGTCGTCAATCACATGCTGATGGTCGTGATCGATCCTGCTGCGTTTGGCAATCGCGCTGCGTTCCAGCAGGAAGTGTTCGCAATGGTCGACTACATCCACTCGACGACCCCGGCGACGGGCTTCGACCGCGTGCGCGTGCCGGGCGATCCCGAACGCGAAGCGCTTGCACAGCGCGAACGCGACGGCATCGAAATCGATTCGAACTCGTGGGACGGCATCGTCAACGCCGCGCGGCGCGCGGGTCTCACCGACTCCGCAATCGCGGCGCTCAGCGCTGCTTGAGATTGCGTTCGAACAACGCGTGCAGCCGTTCCCAGTGCCGCTCTGCGGCGCGCTTGTCGTACGCGCCTTGGCGTTGCGGAAATGCGAACCCGTGGTGCGTGCCCGGATACCACTCGATGCGTTGGCGAATGCGCGTCGCCGCGAGGTGCTTACCGAGTGCCTCGATCATCTCCGGCGGCGCCCATACATCGGTCTCCGCGGCCGCGACATACAGTTCACCGGTAATCTGGCTCGCCGTCAGATGCGGGGAATCCGGCGCGTCCGTACACAGACGCACGCCATAAAACGACGCGGCGGCCGCCATCCGCGGAGCAAATTCGGCAGCAGCCGACAGAACGAATGGCCCGCTCATGCAATAGCCGACACAGCCGATCGGTCCTGAACTTGCGTGTTCCTCACCGACGAGAAAATCGAGAATCGCGCGCGTGTCTTCGTTGACGAGCCGACTGTTCAGCGTCGCCATCAACTCGAACATGTGTTTGCGCGTCGCGTCGGTCGCGTCGATCTGGAAATTGCGCTCGGTGCGGTAGTAGAGATTGGGCAACACGACGTAATAGCCGGCTGTGCCGAGGCGCCGCGCCATGTCGTGCAATTCTTCGCGTTTGCCCGGCGCGTCCATATAAAAGAGCACCACCGGAAACGGCCCGCCCTCCTCGGGATACGTGATGAAGCTGTTCATCAGTCCGTCGCCGGTCTGAATGTCGAGTTCCCGGTCGATCATGCGCGCGCTCCTGCGATGCCTTGAACGCCATACTGCAACGCCTGGCGCTCTCGCGCCAGGCAGCGCAAAACGCTAAGGTGCAAGCATGACTCGCGACACTCAACTGAATCGTTCAGAGCTGACGAAGGCTGGCCTGAAGGTCACGACACCGCGCTTGCGCGTACTCGACATTCTGGAGCAGGCGGACCCGCATCATTTGAGTGCCGAGGACGTCTATCGACAACTGCTCGGCGCCGACGGGTCGATTGGCCTTGCGACCGTGTATCGCGTGTTGACCCAGTTCGTGGCTGCCGGGATCGTCGAGCGGCACAACTTCGATGACGGTCGCGCCGTCTACGAAATCTCGAAGCACGAGCACCACGACCACATGGTCGATGTCGATACAGGTCGCGTGACGGAATTCTTGAGCGACCGGATCGAGGCGCTACAGCGCGACATCGCGGCCGAAAACGGCTATGAGCTGGTCGGTCACGAGCTGGTGCTGTACGTCCGCAAGCGTCCCACGTGAAGCCGCGGTTGGACCCCTCCGTTATTACAAATGAGAACTATTCCTATTCCAATCGTCCCGCCGGTGCGGGATGATGGTTAGATGCTGCGTCTGTCCGAGCTCCAAAAGGGCGATTACGCGCGGGTCCTCGGCTACGACGAGCCGTCGACGAGCTATGCCCGGCATTTGCTCAGCCTTGGCCTGATTCCCGGCACGCGCATCAAGGTCGCCCGTTTCGCGCCGCTCGGCGATCCGATCGAAATTCAGCTCCGCGGTGCCTGTCTGATCCTGCGCCCGCGCGAAGCGAGCGGCCTGCGCCTCGAGAAGCTATGACCAGCCAATCTCTGCAAAGCTCCGCTCGCATCGCGCTGATCGGCAATCCGAACGCCGGCAAAACGACGGTATTCAACGGCTTGACGGGCGCGCATCAACGCGTCGGCAACTGGCCCGGCGTGACGGTTGAGCGCAAATCGGGACAGTTCCGCCACGGCGATGAGCGCTTCGAAGTGATCGACCTGCCCGGCATCTACAGCCTGCTGTCGGTGAACGCGACCGACGCGCAGGACGCACGCATCGCGCGCGACTTTCTGCTCGACGCCGACATCGACGTGATCGTCAATGTCGTCGATGCCTCGAGCCTCGCGCGCGGCCTATATCTGACGAGCGAGTTGCTCGATCTCGATACGAAGGTAGTCGTCGCACTGAACATGATGGACGTCGCCGATCGTCACGGGATGCACATCGACCCTTATCGACTCGGCACGGAGATCGGCGCGCCGGTCGTGCCGCTGATCGCGAGTCGCGGCGATGGCCTGGGTACGCTGAAAGACCTCATCGCGCGTGCGATCGAACCACCAACCGCCTCGGACAGCAGCACGCGCGCCGGCATCACGCTGACGCACGGGCTCGAGACGACGCTTACGACAATTGCGCGCGAACTGACGCAGCAAGGCGTGATCCGCCATCGGCGCTTCGTCGCGGCTGCGCTGCTCGAAGGCGAC
>CAYUMA010000545.1:0-8984 GCA_964445675.1 uncultured Pseudomonadales bacterium
CTCGGCCCAGCTTTTCGCTGCCACTCGCGACGCAACCCGAAGCGCACCCGTTGTCGCCGCCAGCGTTTTGCGGCGGTCCGTCAAAAACGCGTCGCGGTATTCGCGTTGCAGCGCCACAAAGGCGGCAACGTCGTGTACGTCACCGGTTCTGTTGACGGTGTCGCTCTGACGCTCGAGAAACGTCGTGAGGTCGGCGAGCTGAATTCCGACCAGTGTGCCGAGCGTGGATACGCTCAGTTCGAGCATGTCCTTTCCGAAGTTCAGCGCGGCGTTGAATGCATACATGACAGGATCCTCCGTGAATACTGTTCCCTACCCCGCGTCGGCATGATCAGCATCATCTACACAGCAAGAGAAGCAGCAACAGAAGTAGCAAGAGACGGGCCAACATCCGGACACCTGATTTTCCGCACGCTGCGTATTTCCGCGCGCGACATTGCGCTACATATGAGTGCATCGTGGCCCACGCGGCACCACTCTGACGCGATCGCGAGGGACATGGACATGCATGCGATGAGGTATCGATCGAGGCTCTTTGCCGCCACGCTGAGCCTCGTGCTGCTGCAACTCGCCGCACCAGCACAAACGTTCGCTGTCGACTGCGATGCGCGCCAATCTGCCGGCTATCGCGTACTCGCGCTCAAGGACGGCCGCAAGGTTGCGGTGTGGTATCCCGCTGCAGACGCCGAGCAGAGGCTTGCCTATTCGCGCTCCAACTACGGCTTTATGGGGAGCGTGGCACGCGATGCGCCGCCGAACGACGCGTGTCCGCGCGTGCCACTGGTCTTGTTCTCGCATGGCCTCGGCGGGTGCGCGCTGCAATCGATCTTCATCACCGAGGAGCTGGCGCGACACGGCTATGTCGTCGTCGCACCCGACCACACCGACGCTGGCTGCGCCATCGGCAGCGAAGATTTGAAGCTCGGCAACATCCGCACGGACAACGCGTTCATGTTTCCGCGCCGCTGGACCGACCAGAGCGAGATCGACCGCATGCGGGATCTGCGCGAGGTGCTGCGCCTCGTCGCCGACGATCCGCAGCTCGCGCGCATCGTCGACCTGTCGCACGTCGGCGCGGTCGGTCATTCGCTCGGCGGCTACACCGTGATCGGCATGGCCGGCGGCTGGCCCGCGTGGAAAACACCGCAGATCAAGGCGGTGCTCGCGGTGTCGCCGTACGTGGCGCCGTTCACCGAGAACGGCACCCTCGCACATCTGCGTGTGCCGGTGATGTATCAGGGCGCGCAGTTCGATTGGGGGATCACGCCGAGCCTCGAAGGGCGGCGCGGTGCATACGCGACGAGCGCGGCACCAAAGTATTTCGTCAAGCTGAAGCGCGGTACCCATTTCGAATGGACCAATCTACTCTGCGCGGGCGACGCGAACGTCGCGCAGTGCCTGACGCAAAAGCCCAACGCGAACTTGATCGACCGCTACGGGATCGCGTTCCTGGATCGGTATCTCAAAGGCAAGCCGAGTGCGGATCTCGATTCGGAAGCGGCTGGTCTGAGTCGATATCTGCACGAACCATAGCGCGACTCCTGTAGAAGCAATCGCGATCGGGAGGGGAGTTCCTCCCACAATAGATCGTTCCCACAGTGCGATCCCAGACCGCGATGGCCGCCGAAACGCGTCCGCCGCGCCGTTGGTTGAATCGCCCCTTCGATTCCCCTAGCCTCCGAGCATCACTCCGGAGACACATTCAATGTCAGATCAACCCGACGTACTCATAGTCGGCGCCGGATTCGCCGGCATGTACGCCGTGCACCGGTTCCGTGAACTCGGGCTTACGGCGAAGGCGCTCGAAGCCGGGTCCGACGTCGGCGGCACCTGGTACTGGAATCGGTATCCCGGCGCGCGCTGCGATGTGCCGAGCCTCGAGTATTCGTATGGCTTCTCGCCGGAACTCGAACAGGAATGGGACTGGCCGGAAGTGTTCTCCGCGCAGGAGGACATCCTTCGGTACGCCAACCACGTCGCCAACAAATTCGATCTGCGGCGCGACATACAATTCAACACACGCATCGCGAAAGTTGAATGGCAGGACGCTGCACGGCGCTGGCGCCTGACGAGCGAAGCGGGCGAAACGTTCGAGGCGCCGTTCTGCGTGATGGCTACCGGCTGCCTGTCGGTACCGATCGAGCCGAAACTGCCCGGCGCGGAGCGGTTCCGCGGCGAGGTCTATCACACCGGCCGCTGGCCGCACGAACCGGTCGATTTGAACGGCAAGCGCGTCGGCGTGATCGGCACGGGTTCATCCGGCGTGCAGGCAATTCCCGAACTCGCGCGCCTGTCCGGGCACCTCACGGTGTTCCAGCGCACCCCTGTGTACACCGTGCCGGCCAACCGCAAACGCATGCGCGCAGCGGTGCAGCAGGAGTTCCGCGACAGCTACCCGCTGATCCGCGAGATGCAGCAGAAGAATCCCGGCGGCATTTCGAATTTTCGGCCGCGCAAGAGCGTGCGGCGCGGCGACGGCGTGCCTGCCGATGTCACGCGGCCGAGCGACATCAGCACGCCAAGCGATGCGGCTGTCCCGAACCGGTTGCTCGACCTGACGCCCGAACAACGCGACCAGGTCATGCAGCGCTTCGGCCTCGGCGCACTCCTCGCGTTTCGCGACGTCTACACCAACGCCGTCGCCAACGAGACTGCTAATGCGCTCTATCGCGACACCGTGCGCAGCATGATTCACAACCTCGATACCGCCGAGCGCCTGGTGCCGAAGACGTACGGACTCGGCTGTAAACGCCAGGTGCTCGATCGCGACTACTACGACACATTCAATCGCGACAACGTCGCGTTGGTCGATCTCAGCGAGACGCCGATTGAGACGCTGACGGAGTCCGGTGTCCGCACGAGCGCCGCACACCACGCACTCGACGTGTTGATCTATGCGACCGGGTTCGATGCGATGACCGGTGCGCTGCTGCGCGCGAACATCCGCGGGCGCGGCGGCCGGCGTCTCAACGACCAATGGCGCGATGGGCCGGTGACGTACCTCGGCCTGCAGATGTCCGGGTTCCCGAATCTGTTCACGGTGACCGGCCCCGGCAGCCCATCGGTGCTCTGCAACATGATCGTTGCGATCGAGCAGCACGTGAACTGGATCGGCGACTGCATCCACTACGTGCGCGAACACAAGCTCTCCAGCATCGAGCCGCTGCCGGAATCGGAGCAACAGTGGATCGCGCACGTGAACGAAGTTGCCGAAGGCACGATGTACACCGCGCCGAGCTGCAACTCGTGGTACCTCGGCGCCAACATTCCCGGTAAGCCGCGCATTTTCATGCCGTACGTCGGCGGTTATCCGCGCTACCGCGAGCGCTGCGAACACGAGGCCGCCGCGGGCTATCCCGGGTTTCGCGTCGAAGCGGGTTGAACACAAAAATCGCGATCGGGAGATCGGTTCTACGCGGTGCGCTCGAGTGCCGAAAGTGTTGTTATTGATTTGAGCAAACCGAGGCAGACACGATTGGGGGAAGAATGAGCAGACTGAGCACGCTGGATGAGAAGAACCTCGCTCCCGACGCACGTGCATTTCTCGACGCGCTGAACAGCGGGCCACGCGGCAAAATCGGCCTGATCGGTCCGTTCGGCGTTTGGGCGCACGCACCGATCATCGGCCAGGCGGCGCAGACATTCGGCAGCGCCGTGCGCTTCAAGACTCAACTCCCGGAACGGATCAAGGAGATCGCGATCTGCACCGTGGGCGCGCACTACAAGGCGAAGTTCGAGTTCGCCGCACACGGGCCAATGGCAATCGCAGCCGGCGTTCCTGCCGCGGCCGTGGAGGCGATCCGGCTGGGCACCGATCCGAAACTCACCCATGACGCCGACCTGGCGAGCTATCGCGTTGCACGCGAGTTGCTCGCAGATCATCGCTTGAGCGACGCGACGTTCACCGATGCGAAAGCCCGTTTCGGCGAGGCGGCACTGATCGAGCTCGTCACGATCATCGGCTACTACTGTCTGATCTCGCTCACGCTGAATGCATTCGACGTGGAACTCACGTCGCGCATGACAGATCCGTTCCCTTAAGGAGCACGCACGATGACACAGCCCTTTACGGTCGACGCCGATTCGCACGTCCTCGAACCACCGGATCTATGGGAGACCTACCTCGAGCCGAAGTATCGCGACCGCGGCATCCACATCCGGCAGACGCCCGACGGCGAAGAACTCATCGTCGACAACGAGGTGATCATGCGCGGCCGGCTCGCGCTGCTCGGCGGCGCCGAGCACGACGCACCGCCGCTGTTCGTGGACCCGACCATTCCGTATCTCGACACGTGTCCGCGCGCAAGCATGTTCACCAACGATCGCGTGAAGCTGCTCGACGATTGGGGTGTCAACGCCGGGATCACGTTCCCGACGATCGGCATCTTGTGGGACAAGGAAGAAGCGCCCGATCTCGCGATGGCGTACGCGCGCGCGTACAACAACTGGCAGTGGGACTTCGCGTCCCCGGCGCGCGATCGTATCGTGCCGATCGCGCATATTCCGCTCTACGATCCGGCGCTCGCGCTGACCGAACTGAAACGCTGCTTGAAGCTCGGCTTCAAAGGCATGTTTCTCCCGCCCGAACGCGTGTGCGGCAAACGTCCGTCGCATCCGGACTTCGATCCGCTGTGGGAAGTGATGCAGGAAGCAGACTTGCCCGTGTGTATGCATCTGATCGTGCGCTTCAAACGCGCGGTGGGTCTTGCGAACCACGGTTGGTACGACCGCGAAGAACGTCCGAACACGGTGTTTTCGTTCGGTCTCGGCGGCACGATGCAGCTCGTACCGGCCGCCGCGAGCATGGTGTGCGACGGCCTGTTCGATCGCTTCCCCAAGCTGAAATTACTGATCGTCGAGGCCGGCGCCGGGTTCGCCGCCTACGTGATGGACCGGCTCGATGAAAAGTTCGACCGCTTCGGCGCGTCGATGGCGCAAACCAAGTGCCGACCGAGCGAGTACTTTCGACGCAACCTCTGGTACGTGATGGATCCCGGTGAACGTTCGATCGACGCGAACTGCGATCTCGTCGGCGAAGATCGATTCCTATGGGGCTCCGACTATCCGCACATCGATTCGCACATCAATGCAGCGCAGGAGGTGCGCGCGAGTCTCGCCGGTATGACGCAATCGCGAAGGCGCGCGGTGCTGGGCGAGAACGGGCGGAAGTTGTTCAGGTTGCCATGACGCGCGAACCGTGCGAATGGCGAAGCAATCGCGATCGGGAGGGATCTCTCCTCCTGACCGCGATCCAACGAAGCTGTTAGTCGGCGTTGCGCTGGTTCGAATAAAAGCGCCACACGAACAGCACGAGCATGCCGAGGCCCACAATCGTCATCACGAAATTGAGCAGTCCGCCGACGAAGGGCAGATTGACGAGGACGAGCACGAGCGCGAGGCCGAGCGCCAACGCGATCGCGAAGTGCCGCGGCTCGCCATCCCCTTCCAGGATGCGGGCGCCGACAAAGTGTGCGAACACGACTTTGGCGAGATAGATACCGACCATCCACAGCAGTAATCCGAGGAAGCCAAGCGGCAGACCGATGACGGTGATCATCGTGAGCACCGCGATGATCGGCGTCGCGATCAACATGACGACCCCGATCCCACCCGCGAGCAGCGCCTCACCGGCACTGTCGATGTCGATGCGGCGCAGACCCGGCACTAACGCCAGCACGACCAGTCCGGTAAGGAATGCGGCCGCGAACCGCAGCACCTGGAACAGGTAGAACTGGCCCCTGCTGTATTCGCTCTCCTCTTTCTCCGGGCGCGCCATGATTTCCGTCTTGAGTTCGCCGTCGATGACAGCGCCCGTCGTGTCGAGGCGATCGGCGCGCGACACGTTCGCGTTGACGTTGCCCGCAATGTGCGCCGGCGCGCGCAGCGCGATCCGCTCCGCATACGCAGTCACGTGGCGGCCGATGCTGCCGCTCACCTCGACACTCTCGCCACCGGCGAGTACATCGCGGCCGACCGAGCCGGCAAGCTGCACGCGCTCCGCGCCGACGACGGCGTTCTGTTCGATCTTCGCTAGTCGACTCACGTCGATCGTGGAGCCAGCCGCATAAAGATTGCCGGCGATGCGCGGCGATGTGATCGCAAGTGTTTCGCTGCCCACGCCGATCACGCTGCCACCGACCTCGCCGTCGATCGTGACGATCTTCCCGCCCGTGATGATCTGACCGCCGACGTTGCCGCGAATCGATACGCGTTTGCCGATTGCAATGAGGTCGCCCGTAACGTCGCCGTCGATCTCGATGGTTTCGCCGACCGCGACCAGCGTGTCGTCGATCGTTGCACCGGCCGGGATGATGATGCTCGTTTCATCGTGGCGAATCTCCAGCGCCTGCGACGGCGTCGGTTGCATCACCCCGATCGCGAGCAATGCCGCGAGCATCAGCGGACCGCGACCGCGGCGTCGCCGCGCGAAGGCAAACCACCCGACGAACGTCGTGCCCGCTGCGATCAGCGCTGTCTTGGCGATCGAAGTCATGATTTCCGCTCCATGTTTGGCCACAAAAAATGCTGCCTCAACGCCGAGATTCGTGAATGTTCCGACGTCATCAAAAGGGTTGAACCAGCCCACGGGTCCTTGCAGCAGACCCCCGATCAAATCCGGTGCGACGCCGACCAGCATCGCGACGAACATGCCGCCGGCCGCGGTCGCCGCCATCGCAACGCGCGACACCGGTCGCCGATACTTCGGCACCACGAGCGCTTCGTCGCCATGCGCGAGTGCGGCTGCAACGATGCTCGCTTCACTGCGCAGTCCCGCGAGTCGAGCACGGCACTGCGCACAGGTTGCCGCATGCAGTTCGGTCGCCACCGCATCGCGCGCCGGCAGTTCGCGATCCGCATGCATCGACAGCGTCAACTCGGATGGACACGCGTTGTTCACGATTCCTCCTGCGACGTTGCGAGCGACTGTCTGAGCAACTGCTTGGCGCGCAACAGCAGCACACCGACGTGGTTGCGCGTGACGCCGAGCGCGTGGGCGATCTCGTCGTAATTTGCGTCGTTGTAATACGCGAGCACGATGGGCAGCCGATATTTGTCCGGCAGCGCCGCGATCGCGTCACGAATCTCGGCACCACGCTCGGCGTCGATGAGCGTATCGAGCGCGCCGGGCGTGGCCGAATCGAGCGCATCGATCTCGCTATCGGCGTCGTCGAAGAGCTTCCCGTCGCGCGCGCGACCCCGCAGCAGATCGACGCAGTGGTTGCTGGCGATACTCAGGATCCACGCCGCGAACGGCTGGTGGGTGTCGTAACGGTCGAGCGCTCGATACGCACGCACGAAGACCTCCTGGGCCGCGTCTTCAGCCTGCACGGAGCCGCCGAGCAGCCGGCGGCACAGACCGAACACGCGACGGTAGTGGTCCCGGTAAAGCGTCTCGAAGTCGATTTTCAATACATACCCTGCACGGCACTGTCCGGAACCCAACGTTTGCTGTTATCCGGTATTACGATCGGCATGGCGGGAAATTACAGGACTTTCGAGAAAGTGCCTCTTTAATCGCTACGCGGACGCCTGAATCGGCCAGCGTGTAGGAGCGATCTCCTGATCGCGATTGAGTGAACGATCGCGGTCTGGAGACCGCTACCACGGGGCGCCTAGATTGTCGCATTCGGCGCTCGCGCGTAATCAGCGGGATGAGATTGTGATGTCGTATGCCGCGTCGATGCGCGTGCAGGTGCGGACGCCACTTCGCTAGTCGTTCGCGACAACGCCTTGATCGACGTCGAGGTACCGTAGCGGTCTTTCGCTTCATCGCTTGTGAGCCGTCGACCAATGACCTTGTTCCCATATTGGGAACGTGCTAGTTTGCATCGAATGCGAGTTATAGCCCGGCGGACACTGCGCGAATTCTGGAAACGTCATTCGGCCGCGGAGCAACCGTTGAAGGCCTGGTTCGCGGAAGTCCAGGTAGCCACTTGGCGCGACACCGCAGCAATCAAGCAGCGATATCGGCACGCGAGTTTCGTTGGCGACAACCGTGTGATCTTCAACATAGGTGGAAACAAGTATCGTCTCGTGGTTCACGTGAACTTTGATTTTGGAATCGTCTACATCAAGTTCGTTGGAACGCACGCTGAATACGATCGGACCGACCCGGAGACTGTGTAATGAACATTAAGCCCATCAAGACGAAGGCAGACTATCAGGACGCGCTTGCCCGCATTGAGAAGCTCATGTCGGCCAAGCTCGGTACGAACAAGGGAGATGAACTCGACGTACTCGCAACGCTGGTCGAAGCGTACGAGCAAAAGCACTTTCCAATCGCGGCGGCTGATGCAGTCGAAGCCATTCTATTTCGCATTGAACAGCAGGGTTTGGAGCGCAAAGACCTTGAGCGATTCATCGGTTCGCGGCATCGAGTCTCGGAAGTCCTCAATCGGAAACGTAGCCTATCCATCGAGATGATCCGACGGCTTCATAGCGGATTGCAGATTCCGCTCGAGATCCTGGCTGGAGACGTCGCGTGACCGCCCGAGTCGACACCCACTTGGCGTGAGTTACGGGTCAAAGGGACACCAGATTCTCCCGAATGATCCTTGGGTGCCGCGCGGCAATCCGCAGCAGTGCGAGCGCCGGGCCGTCCGGTCGCCTTCGACCTTGTTCCCAGTTGCGCAGCGTGTGAACGCTGATTCCAACCGCTCGCGCGAACTCTGCTTGGGTAAGGCCGATGAAATCACGCAGCGTCGCGATGTCGGCGCCGGACTCGAACAACCCCTGCATCAGACGCTTGCGTTGGCGCGCCGGAATCGCGCGACCGAATTGTTCGTCCGTCAGCTCGCGAATGTCACTCATCGGTTCTGATCACCCCCTCACGATAGAGATCGCGCTCTCGCTTGCTAGCCAAGCGCGCGCCGATGATACGAATCACGCCATCTTCCCTTTCGGTGTAGACAACCACGGCAATCCCACGATCGATCATGCCGACAGCGATGAATCGATCCTCAACATCAGAGTGTTCGGAATCG
>CAYUMA010000546.1:0-3441 GCA_964445675.1 uncultured Pseudomonadales bacterium
ACGCAGCTCGCGTTGGCGCTGAAACAGCGGGGCCACACCGTTCGCGTCATCGTCAAACACGGCGGCGCGCCACCGTTCGACCATTTCCGGCCGCGCCTCGAAGCGGCGCAGATACCGGTGGAGCAGATCGTCGTGCGGCGAGACGACGTGACTGATGCAGCGTTTCCCGGGATCCCGCCGCTGGATCTCAATCTTTACCGGATGACATCTTCGCTGACGACTGCGTTGCGGCGCTTGCGCCCGGCGGTGGTGCATGGGTGGCTCGACGAGATGGGCGCCGCCGCTGCGCTCGCGGCGGTCCTGTGTGGAGTTCCGCGGGTCATCGTGGATTGCCGCAGTCTGCGGCCGACGTGGTTCGAGACGCGCGGCACTGGATCGATTCGCGCGGTGCTGCGCGTGCTGGTTGCGCGCGGCGACGTCACGCTCGTCAACAACAGTCGCGCGGGCGCGGACGACTATGCGCGCTGGTTGGGCGTCGCGGGCCCGATTGAGGTCATTCGCAATGGGTTGGACGGTGCTGCGCTCGACGCCGCGGTCGAATCTGTGCGCAGCGCGGCGCGCGAGGGAGTGCGGATCGGCGGCATGATGCGGCTTTCGCGCGCGAAACAACCCGAGCTGTGGCTGCGCGTCGCGCGCCGCTATCTGCAGACGCGACCCGATACCACGTTCTGGCTGTTCGGCGACGGGCCGTTGAGAGGCCCGCTCGAGCGTAGTGTTCGGCGCTGGCGACTCGATGGACGCATCATTCTGAAAGGGACACCCGACAACTCCGCCGCCGCACTGTCGCAGCTTTCCGCGCTGCTGCTGACCTCGGACGTCGAAGGCACCCCCAACGTCGCACTCGAGGCGCAGTGGTTGGGTGTTCCGGTCGTTGCGCGCGGTATCGGCGGCATTCCCGAATCGATCGCGCCCGAACTGCGCGATCTGCTCGCCGATTCTGAAACAGGATTAGTGGATGCGTTGACGCGGGCGATCCAGCTTCCGCGCGAGTCAGTCGTCGAATCCGCGCAGCGATTCATTCGCGAGCAATACGATCCCCAGCGACAGCTGCGCGAGTACCTTGCGGCCTACGACGGCGTCAGCGGGAGAGTTCTTCCTTCATGATCGCGGCCACTCGGCCACCGGTGCGCCCGTCCCACAGCGGTGGCACTGCGCCACGGCGCTCTCCGCCGCTCAATGCGGCCTCAAGCGCGCGCCGCGCGCCGCTCGCGAGGCTGCCCGCCAACACGTTGCTGCCCACGTCGACGGTCGCGGGGCGCTCGGTGTTGTCGCGCATCGTAATGCAGGGAATTCGCAGGTAAGTCGTCTCTTCCTGGATGCCGCCCGAGTCGGTGACCACCGCGCGCGACTGCGACACGAGCGATAGAAATTCGAGGTAACCGAGCGGTTCCGTAAGGATCAAGCCTTTTATGCCTTGGAATTCCTTCAGCAGGCCCGCGCGCTGCAGCGAGTGGCGCGTGCGCGGGTGCAGGGGCCACACCAGCGGCATCTGTTGTGTTGCGTAACGCACGAGATCGAGCAGGTCGCGCAACCGTGGCGTCGTGTCGACGTTGCTCGGGCGATGGAATGTCGCCACGAGATATTGCCGCGGCGTCAGGCGGAAACGCTCGTGCATGCGCAGCGCCGCAGCTTTGGGATTGTTCAGCGAGCGTATCGATCATCACGTTGCCGACCAGGAACGCCTTCCCCGCGATACGCTCGTGCGCGAGGTTGTCCATCCCCGACTGCTCGGTGACGAACAACAGATCCGACAGCTGATCCGTCTCCACGCGATTGAGTTCCTCCGGCATTTCGTCGTCGAAACTGCGCAGTCCGGCTTCGACGTGGACAACGCGTACCGCGTGCGCCTTCGCGACACGCGCGCACGCGACAGTCGAGTTCACGTCGCCGACGAGTAGTACCGCGTCCGGTTGCTCGGCGCGCAACACCGGTGAGAATCGCTCCATGATGACTTCGATTTGTGCGAGCCGTTCGCCGGGACCCACTTCGAGATTGACGTGCGGCGCCGGGATGCCGAGATCGTCGAAGAAGACTTGCGACATCGCGCCGTCGTAGTGCTGGCCGGTATGAATGAGTTTGTGATCGAAGCCGCCGGCGGCGTCCATCGCGCGAATCAGCGGTGCGACCTTCATGAAGTTCGGGCGCGCCCCGGCAATGACGAGCGTCTTGATCATCTCGCTGATGGTACCGATAGGCGCAGATGAATGCCGAGACAATGATCACGCGGGTCAATTGCAATCAACGCGATGCCCATTCAGTTGGCGTTCAGGCGATTTCGGTTAACAATGCGTTTGGTAATTGATTCGGCAAAAGGACTCGT
The DNA here is from genome assembly GCA_964445675.1 of uncultured Pseudomonadales bacterium. Taxonomy (GTDB): domain Bacteria; phylum Pseudomonadota; class Gammaproteobacteria; order Pseudomonadales; family Azotimanducaceae; genus DATJGR01. The sequence continues at coordinate 2,321 of CAYUMA010000546.1, forward strand.
AATGAATCGAAGATCGCATGCACTCATCATCGTGCTGGTTGCCAGCTTCCTGCTCGGCGCCTGCCAGACGACGGATCCCTACACCGGTCAACAGCAGACCAGCGACACAGCGAAAGGCGCGGGCATCGGTGCCGCTTCTGGGGCGCTCATCGCAATGTTGATCAGCGGCACGTCGCGCAAAAATGCGCTGATCGGTGCCGGCATCGGCGCGTTGGCCGGCGGCGCTGCAGGCCGGTATATGGATAACCAAGAGAAAAAGTTGCGCGAACAGTTGCAAGGGACCGGGGTCAGCGTCACGCGTTCGGGTGACAACCTGGTGCTGAACATGCCGGGGAACATCACGTTCGCGACGAACCAATCCGATATCGCGCCGGGCTTTTATCCGGTACTGAATTCCGTCGCGCTGGTGCTGAAGGAATATGAGAAGACCCTGATCGACGTGGTCGGACACACGGACAGCACCGGACCGATGCAGCTCAACATGCAGCTGTCGGCGGCGCGCGCGAGTACCGTGCAGGCGTACCTGGCGAATCAGGGCATACCGCCGGTGCGGATTCAGGCGCAAGGCGTTGGGCCGCAATATCCGGTGGCCAGCAATGCAACACCCGAGGGGCGTCAACAGAATCGGCGCGTCGATCTGGTGCTGCGACCGCTGACGGTCTGAACAATCGGGGCGCCGCCCGCTACTTGAAGTAGTCCTTCACGTAGTCGGGGAGCGCGTCGACGCGCATCCGCTGCTGCGCCATCGAGTCCCGATCGCGAATGGTCACGGTGTCGTCGCCTTCTATCGTTTGAAAGTCGACGGTGATACACAGCGGCGTGCCGACTTCGTCGTGGCGTCGATAACCTTTGCCGATGTTGCCGGTGTCTTCGAACAGTACGCGACCGATGCCGAGCTTCTGTAGCCGCTGCTTGATGCTGCGCGCCGTCGCCATGATGCCTTCGTGGTTGCGCTTCAACGGCAACACCGCAACTTTGATCGGTGCGAGATGCGGCCGCAGCGCGAGCACGGTGCGCTCCGTGCCGTTGTCGAGCTTCTCGACCTGGTACGCCTCGTTCAGTACCGCCAGCACGCCGCGATCCACGCCTGCCGACGGTTCGATCACATACGGCACGACCCA
>CAYUMA010000547.1:0-34549 GCA_964445675.1 uncultured Pseudomonadales bacterium
CGCCCAGCACGACGACGCCGACCGAGTCGCGCTCGAGGTTCAGCGTCATCCCGTAGACGCCGCCCGCGAACTCGATCATCTCGCCGTACTGCGCCTCCGCCAGGCCGTGGATCTTGATGATGCCGTCCGAGACGCTGACGATCGTCCCCTCGTTCTGCGCTTCCGAGCGAATATCGAGACTCTCGATCCGAGATCGGATGATGTCGCTGATCTCAGATGGGTTCAGTTGTTGCATGTCCTGTCCTCACACTTAATTCGGATTGCGGGGCATCGATGCGTCACGCCCGCTGGATCGATTCCCCCAGCCTGTTCAGTTTGCCTCGGACCGAACCATCGATGACCGTATCGCCGGCGCGAATGATTGCGCCGCCCAAAAGCGACTCGTCGACACGGCTCGTCAGCTGAATTTCCTTCTCGAATCGTCGGCTCAGCGCCTCGACGAGGCGTTGTTGTTCAATCTCGTTCAGCGAATACGCGCTGATGACCTCCACTTCGAGCGACGCTTCCTCCTTTGCACGCAATGCCTCGAACTGCGCACTGATTTCGGCCAGCAGGTGAAGACGCTTGTTGCGCGCGAGAACCTGCAGGAACTGCTTTCCCTCGCTGCTCAGGTCGTCACCGCATACACGAGCGATCGTGTTCGCCTTCTGCACACTCGTGCTGGCCGGCGACTCGATCACTTCGCTGATGGACGCATCGCCGGCCACAGCAGCGGTTACGGCCAACTGGCGCGACCACGCATCGATGGCATTCCTGCGTTTGGCGACGTCGAACACGGCGTTGGCGTACGGACGAGCAATCGTTGCGAGTTCAGCCATGGCTTCAGATCACAGCTCGGCCGACAGCTTCGCCAACATTTCCGCATGCCGCGGCCGATCGATCGACGTCTGCAGGATCTTCTCTGCACCAGCCACCGCTAACAACGCCACTTGGGCGCGCAGCTTCTCCTTCGCCCGGTTCACGTCCTGTTCGATCTCGGCAAGTGCCGCTTCTTTCTGGCGCTCTCCTTCGGCACGCGCATCGTTCTTCGCTTCTTCGATCATGATCACTGCGCGCGCTCGGGCTTGCTCGATGATCTGCCGGGCTTCCTCTTTCGCCTCGCGCAAGCGGTCAGCCGCGCCTTCCTGGGCCAGCGCAAGATCTTTCGCTGCACGCTCCGCGGCTGCGAGCCCTTCGCCAATCGCCTTCTGACGTTCGCGCATCGCGGCGATCAGCGGCGGCCAGATCCACCTGTGGACGGTCCACATGAAGATGATGAACGTCAACGACTGCCCGAAGAGTGTCAATGTAATGTTCACGCTGGTGATTCTCCGTTTGGAATCGGTGTCGCCGTGACGCGATCTAGCCGCCGATGGCGGTTGGAACCACCGCGAAGATCACGTACAGCGCGATACCTACGGAGATCATCGGCACGGCGTCGACCAGAGCGAGCACGATGAACAGTTGCGTACGCAACATCGGCAACAGTTCGGGTTGGCGCGCGACGCCCTCGAGGAACTTGCCCCCCAGCACGCCCACGCCGATAGCGGCGCCGATGGCACCCAGGCCCATCATCAAAGCGCCAGCCACGTAAAGAAGAACTGCCAGTTCCATGATCGCTCCTTAAGTCTCTAGTTAATGATCTTCTTGGACGTCGTGGGCCTGCGCCATGTACACGACCGTTAGGACCGAGAAAATGAACGCCTGCAACGTGATGATCAGCACGTGAAACCAAGCCCATGCCCATTGCAGAACTCCGCCAAGGACGGCCCAACCGAGGCCGGCTCCAAACAGCAGCGCTATCAGAATGAAAATCATTTCACCGGCATACATGTTGCCGAACAGACGCAAGCCGAGTGACAGCGGTTTCGCCAGCAACGTCACCCCTTCGAGAAACAGGTTGAACGGCGCGAATATCTTCGGCAGAGGATGGAAAACCAGCTCGCCGACGAATCCGCCCAAGCCTTTCCGGCGCACGCTGTAATAAAGGACCATGACGAATACAGCGAGCGCCATTCCGAGCGTCACGTTCGGGTCAGTCGTGGGCACCACCTTCATGTGGCTGATCCCGACTGCACTGGCCGCCATCGGAAACCAATCGACCGGAAACAGATCCATCAGGTTCATGAAGAAGACCCAGACGAAGATCGTCAGCGCCATCGGCGCGATCAGGTCGTTCTTGTGAAAAAAGATGGTGCCGACCAGGTCGTCGATGAACTCGACGATCATCTCGACGCCGTTTTGCAATGCGCCCGGCACACCGGCCGTCGCATGCCTCGCGGCACGACCAAAAAGGAACACAAAAAGCAGGCCGAGACCGATCGCCCACACCATCGAGTCGACGTTGATCGACCAGAAGCCCATCGCGCGCGCCTGCTCGGAAGACTCGGCAAAACCCCAAGTACCGTCCGGCAACTGACCATAGGTCAGGTTGGTCAGGTGGTGCTGGATGTACCCGCCGGTCGTCAGCCCTTCGCTCACCATTGAACTTCCTTCACTGCACCCACCTTCAACCGCCGCAGTTCAGCGACGCGCTAAAACCGGCGCCAACCAATACACGATCTGCAACGCAATCATCGTGGCGAAAAACGCGACCGGCTCTGGACGAAAGTACGCGAATGCGACGACCAGCAATCCAATCGATAGCAGCAGCTTTACAATCATGCTTCCGATCAGGCATCGCGCCGAATCCAACTCCTGCCCGACCGGTGCGCTCGCCTTTACCACCCGCCACGCAAACCCCACGTTCGGCGCAATCACAACGACACCGGCCAGCAATGCCGACACAGCATGCGCGCGGTCCATCAACAGGAACGTCATCGCGAGCGCTGCTGCAAAAGCGCCTTGGACGGCCAGGATCCGGAAAGCTAACGGCACGCTGCGCGCGATGATCCTGATGCGCGCCCCGAAGTCCGATTCAAGTGTTCTTCCGGGGCCCGCCACCAATCGACCCGAACCCCAATCCCCAAGGCGCGCGTAGTATAGAGACGGCTCTGGTGCTGCGCAATTGAACGGCGCGAAGCAAATCAGCGCAGATGCGCGAGAATGCCTTCGAGTTCATCAACGCTGTTGTAGCGGACAACCAACGTGCCCGCGCCCTTTCCATCGAACGTGATCGTGACGGGTGCCCCGATACGTGCCGATAGCTCGACTTCGAGTCGCGCAGTATCGGGATCTTTCCGGCGCGGAACGGGCAACGGGGTCAAGGCCGGGGGTCGCATCCGCTGTCGCACGAGCGCCTCGGTCTGGCGCACCGAAAGGCCGCGCGCGACAACGTGCTTTGCTGCTTGTTCCTGTTCGAGCGGCGCCAGCGACAACAACGCGCGCGCATGACCCATCTCCAGTTCGCCTTCAGCCAGCATTTCACGCACGGGCGGCGCGAGGTTGAGTAGTCGCAACAGATTCGTCACCGCAACGCGCGACTTACCTACCGCGTCAGCGGCTTGTTGCTGCGTCAAGTGGAACTCCTCAGAAAGCCGCTGCAGGGCCAGCGCTTCCTCGAGAGGATTGAGATCCTCACGCTGAATGTTCTCAATCAACGCCATCGCAACGGCGCGCTCGTCGCTGACGTCTTTTATGATCGCCGGGATGCGATCGAGACCGGCCAACTGAGCCGCGCGCCAGCGGCGCTCGCCCGCAATGATCTCGTACCCACCAATGGCGCGACGCCGCAGCACGATCGGCTGCATGACACCTTGCGCCTTGATTGACGCCGCCAGTTCCGCGATGCCGTCATCGCGGATGTTGCGGCGCGGCTGATATGGTCCGGGTTGGATCGCATCGATCGCGATTTCTGCGAGATCGGCGTCTGACGACGCCGCAGTGTCGGCTGGCGATATATCGACCGCGCCCAGCAACGCGTCGAGACCGCGACCCAAACCTCGCTTCCTGTTCACGCGCCCCCCTCCGTGCCCGCGGTATGTCGTTTCAACTCTCCGGCGAGCGCCATGTACGCAACCGCTCCGCGCGACTGACGATCATAGAGTACGACCGGCAATCCGTGGCTCGGCGCTTCCGCGAGTCGGATGTTCCGCGGTATCACGGTTCGAAACACCTTATCTGCGAAGAACTTCAAGAGCTGGCGCGAGACGTCACGCGTCAAGCTGCTGCGGGGATCATACATCGTGCGCAAAATACCCTCTATGCGCAGAGCCGGATTGGCGCGTTGCTTGACGCCTTCGATGGTGTCGAGCAGCGCCGACAGCCCCTCCAGCGCATAATATTCGCACTGCATCGGAATCAGCACGCTCCGACTCGCCACGAGCGCGTTGAGCGTGAGCATGTTGAGCGACGGCGGGCAGTCGATGATGACGTAGTCGTAACGGGAGTCGGCTTCGCGCAACGCCGTCTTCAGGCGTTGTTCGCGATGCTCGACCTGCAGCAATTCGACTTCGGCAGCAGTCAAGTCGATATTCGACGGCACCAACTCGAAACCAGTCGGGCAACGTTTGACCACGTCGGCGAGCGGTGCACCTTGCATCAACCAGTCGTAGACGCTCAGCTCGAGCGCGGCTTTTTCAACGCCGCAACCCATGGTCGCGTTGCCTTGTGGGTCGAGGTCCACGAGCAGCACACGGCTACCCGAAAGCGCGAGCGACGCCGCCAGGTTCACACTCGTCGTCGTCTTCCCGACGCCGCCTTTCTGATTTGCTACCGCAATGATCCGCGTCATCGAACGGCGTCCTTGGGTTCCAGGCTTCGCTTTTGTACGCGTAGAACATGGTGCAGGCGCGCGAGTCCCGGAACTCGAACTACCACGCGCTCCACATCCGCACCAACGCTCGCGACATCGCGTTCGTCTGCGCCGGTCTGGAACAACGCCTGACCATCGCAATCGAGCAACCCTGCCGCGACGCGCCACAACGCAACTGGCTTGGCGACTGCACGAGATACCACGGTATCAAACTCACCGTCCGCCCGGAAATCGACATAGTCGGCCTCGACCGCATCGACGTTTTGCAGTCCCAACTCGAACGCGGCCTGGCGTACAAAACGAATCCGGCGCTCGCTGCGATCAATCAACGTAAACCGGGCGTCGGGACGGGCGATTGCGAGCGGCACACCCGGCAGACCCGCACCCGTACCCAGATCAAGCACACGGGTGCCGCGCAACAGTGGCAGCAGCGACAAAGAGTCGAGCAAATGTCGGCTTACGAGCCGCGGCAGGTCGCGTCTCGATACCAGATTGAAGGCTGCGTTCCAACGGCGCAACAGAGTCGCAAACTGCAGCAGACGTTCTGATTGTGCTGGGAGCAGGAAAATGCCGAGTTCAGCGGCTGCTGCGTCGAGGTCTTGCGCTTGCGTCACGCTGTCGCACGAATCTTCCGGACGTGTACGAGCAGAATCGACAGCGCGGCCGGCGTGATTCCCGGAACACGCGCAGCGCGGGCGAGGTTCTCAGGTCGCGCCGCGCTGAGCTTCTGCTTGATCTCCGTAGAGAGTCCGGACATCGACGCGTAGTCGAAGTCGCTCGGCAATTTCACCGCTTCGTGGCGTTTCAACCGCTCGATCTCGGCCTCGGCGCGCGCGATGTAGCCTGCGTATTTCGCACCGATTTCCACCTGGCTCGCCGCGACGTCTCCGCTGATCACCCGTTCGGGTAACAATCCGCCGAGTGCATCGAGCGTGATTCCCGGGCGGCGCAGCAGCGTCAGCAGATCGGTGCGTTCGTTGATCTGTTCACCGCTACGCTGCTGAATCTCGAGCGCGAGGCTATCTCCCGGGCTGACCATGTGGCGCGAAAGTGCGTCACGCAGCGTCTCGATGCGTTTGCGCTTGTCGCGGAACGCGAACCAGCGCTCGTCGCCTACCATGCCCAACTCGCGACCTTGTTCGGTCAGTCGAAGATCGGCGTTGTCTTCGCGCAGGACGAGTCGATACTCGGCGCGACTGGTGAACATCCGATACGGTTCGTTGGTTCCATTGGTGACGAGATCATCGACCAACACGCCGAGATAACCTTCGTCACGCCGCGGACACCACACCGATTTTCCCGCCACCTTCAGCGCGGCATTCGCTCCGGCGAGCAGTCCTTGTGCGGCGGCTTCTTCGTATCCCGTGGTGCCGTTGATCTGGCCGGCGAAAAACAATCCGTCGACGGCCCGGGTCTCCAACGAGTACTTCAAGTCCCTCGGATCGAAAAAATCGTACTCGATCGCGTAGCCTGGGCGGGTGATGTGCGCTTGCTCAAAGCCTTTGATGCTGCGAACCAGGCGCAGTTGGACATCGAACGGCAAGCTCGTCGATATGCCGTTGGGATACAGCTCGGCAGTGGTGAGCCCCTCAGGCTCCACGAAGATCTGGTGACTCGCCTTCTGCGAGAAGCGCACGACCTTGTCTTCGATCGACGGGCAGTAACGCGGGCCGATGCCTTCGATGACGCCGGTGAACAACGGTGAGCGGTCCAGCCCCGCACGAATGATGTCGTGGGTTGTCGCATTGGTGTGCGTGATGTGGCACGGCACCTGACGAGGGTGTTCGGCCGCATCACCGAGCAGCGACATGACCGGTACCGGCTCGTCACCGGGCTGAACCTGCATCGCAGAAAAATCGACGGTGCGCCCGTCAATGCGCGGTGGGGTACCCGTCTTCAGTCGATCAACGCGAAAGGGCAATGCGCGTAGCCGTTCAGCCAACGCATTCGACGGCGCGTCGCCTGCGCGACCGCCGGGATGACTCTCCAACCCCACGTGAATCCGGCCGCCCAGAAACGTCCCCGTCGTCAGAACCACTGCGCCAGAAAGGAGCCGAAGCCCCGCCTGCGTGACGACACCGAGCACACGATCGCGATCGACGATGAGATCAACGACCGACTGTTGGAATATTCGAAGGTTGGGCGTCGCTTCGACGATCTGCCGCACCGCTTGGCGGTAAAGCACGCGATCGGCTTGCGCGCGCGTCGCTCGAACAGCGGGGCCTTTGGAGCCGTTGAGTACGCGAAACTGGATGCCGGCACGGTCCGTCGCGCGCGCCATGGCACCATCGAGGGCGTCGATCTCTCGCACGAGATGGCTCTTGCCGATCCCGCCAATCGCGGGGTTACACGACATCTGTCCAATGGTCTCGATGCTCTGTGTCAGCAGCAGCGTAGACGCTCCCATTCTGGCCGCGGCCAATGCGGCTTCGGTCCCCGCGTGCCCCCCGCCGACGACAATGACGTCGAAGCGCTCCGAAAAGTCCATTTGGAGATCTGCCTGTTGAGGGTGCGCAAGTATAAGCGTTGGCCGACCCAACAAAAGCTGTAGTCGTCCGCGATCACGCTTGCCGTCACCTGCCCGAAGTCTCCCCGAAGGAGCCGCAGGGCAGCTGAATCAATACGCGCGCTTGCGCTTCGAGACTTCCCCGACTTTGCCACGCTGTACTTTGACTTCTCGAATGAGTTCGAGAAGCAGCGAGCGAATCTCTCCGCGTTCGTCTTTGAGACCGTGTCCCAGCGCATCAACCGCACGTTCGAGCGATGCGAGACGCTGCTGGACGTTGGCTTTGTCGAACAGCATCCGCGCCATGCTCTCCAGCGGCTGATTCATCGGTTCAGAGGCAGTGGAACCGCCTTTCGGCTTGTCGAGATCGCCACCGACGAACTCATTGCCAATCTCTTCGCCGACCAGTCTGACGACCTCTCCGTCGATGTGGTGCAACTCCTCGAGAAACGCGTACAGAAAGGTTCGGTCGCAAAGATTATTGACTCGTCGCGGGACGCCTTGCGCAAAATTGTAGATGCGGTCGAACGCGTCGTCGGTAAGTCCCGGATCGCCTCGCCAGCCCACGAGATTGAGGCGATGCTCAACGTATGCACGCGTCTCCGCCGCGTTGAGCGGGTTCAGGTGGTAGGTCGCGATAATCCGCTGCCGCAACTGCTCGAACCCTTCAGACAGCAGCGTTGCGCGAAACTCCTGCTGCCCCAGCAGGAATACCTGCACCAGCGGTCGCCCCTGGTACTGGAAATTCGACAGCATCCGCAACTCTTCGACCGAAGCCGGTGGCAAATTCTGGGCTTCATCGACGATCAGCAGCACACGCTTGCGTTCGCGGCCGCGATGCAGGAAAAACTGCTCGAGGTCGCGCAGTAACATGGCCTTGCTGGGACCGTTGGGGCGTAGCCCGAACTGGAATGCGACTAGCGTCAGCAGATCGTCTTCCCGCAACTGAGTCGTCACGAGGTTCGCAACAACCGTTTCCTTGGGATCGAGATCGGCCAACAGCGTCTGCACGAGAGTGGTCTTGCCCGTGCCGATATCGCCCGTGATGACAATGAACCCATCGCCCTGACCGAGGCCGTACTTCAGAAAGGACAGCGCGCGCTTGTGCTCTTTGCTGGGAAAGAAGAATCGCGCGTCGGGTGACAGTTGAAACGGTTTGCCGGTGAGTCCAAAGAAATCCTTGTACATCGGCGTTAGTTTCCGCGGCTTACGTATCCGTAGCCGTACATCGCGTGGTCCGACAAACCCCTGCGAGCTTTGTTCAGAATAAGACTGACCGACTCGCAGCCTTTGAGTTGGTGTAGTGAATTCATCACAGCCGCTTGCGGCGTCTTGTCTTCTTCGATCACCACGACCACTCGGCCGGCCATTCGAGCAAGCACACTTGCCTCAGTGCCGGCATGCAGGGGCGGCGCGTCGACAATCACGATTCGATTGGGGTCGTACTCAGCAAGCTCGCGCATGACGCGAGCCATCTTGTCGCTGGCAATGAGCGCTTCGATATTCGGTACCATGCGGCCGCTCAGCAACAACGACAGCGACTCGATGTTGGTCTGCATGATGGTGTCTTCGACGTGAACGCTACCGCGTTCGAGTATGTTCGTCAGGCCCACCTCATACTTGACGTCCAAGACCTGCGCCACGCCGTTCTTTGCAACGTCGGCATCTACAAGCAACACAGTTCGATCGAGCTCCGCTGCGATGCTGAGCGCAAGATTGATCGAGACGAACGTCTTGCCTTCTCCCGGCAGCGCACTCGTAATCACAATGAGATTAGGCGGTGGCCCCTGAGCGCCCTGCACGACAGACTTGCTTACGGCCAGGAGCAGCGGTCGTTTGATTCGACGCAAGTCTGCTGAGATCGCAGCATTGACGTTGGGCTGGGTTGCGAACCCACGCGCCGTAAGCGCGCTCAAATCAACTTCACAAAATCCGCCCCCGATGGGAGGCTGACCAGACACGGTCCTTGCGCTCGGTAGCGTGGCCGCATCCGCAAGGGTCTTCAGCTGCGCAGTGTCGATTCGCGCGGCGTCGCTGACGACCGGCTCCGACCGAGCCTGTCCAACCGCCCCCAGTCGTGCGGCCGCTCGTTCAATGGTGCTCATGGAAATTCCTGCGCAACAAGGCTGCCAATTCTACCGGCCGGATTTCTGAACTCCTGTAAAGCGTTGTATGCGTCGGGTCCGCCAGGGCACTTACGCCCGTGTACAAAGCTCGTCACAGTTGGCTGCAGCTTCGGGATACTACACCCAATCAGCGGGATGCCCTGAGCACGCGGATCACAGTTCTGGTAGACGCCAATCTGTCCGGTTGCGTCTAATTCGGGCCCCCTCCCATTGTCCGGCTGTTCGCGACAAGGTTCGATCGTTGGGCCGCCGCGGGCTCACTTTCCGATGCAGAAGCGCGCAAAAATCTCGCCGAGCAAAGCATCGCTGGTAACGGTGCCGACGATTTCCCCGAGCTCGCCGTGTGCGCGACGCAGGTCGTCGGCGAGCAGCTCTCCCGCGCCGCCATTGCGGAGCGCTGACGCGCCGTTTTCGAGGGAGTCGCGCGCGCGACCCAACGCATCCAGATGCCGGCGTCGCGCCGAGAATACGCCCGTCCCCGATCGATGGCCTATGGCGCGCAAGATATGCCGCTTGAGCGAGTCGATCCCGGCGCCGGTCACTGCGGAGACGCGAACCTCGGCGAGCTGCACCCCGGACCGTTCTCCAGGTTGAGTCCCAGTCAAATCGATTTTATTGGTCACGACTGTCACTCGGTCGATCGGGAGTTCTTGTTCGGAGATCAAGGTCTCGACCGGCTCCGGCGCGGAGTCGTCACGTACCAACAGGATTCGATCGGCCTCGCCAATCTGGACGCGCGCGCGTCGAATGCCTTCGCGCTCGATCGCGTCACCAGACAGTCGCAATCCCGCGGTGTCCACGATCCGCACCGGCACACCATCGAAATCGATTGATTCCGTCAACACGTCTCGCGTGGTTCCAGGGGTCTCTGTCACGATCGCCCGATCAAATCCGACTAGACGATTCAATAGACTGGATTTACCTACATTGGGGCGTCCCGCAAGCACCAACGTAATTCCTTCGTTCAAGATCGCTCCTTGATTTGCGGTGTCGAGCAGCGACACCAACGCCGTGAGCATTCGCTCAAGGCGCTCCGCCACGAGGCCTTCGGCGACAAAGTCGATCTCATCTTCTGGAAAATCGATGGCGCCTTCGACATAGATGCGCAAATCGAGCATTTCGTCCGCGAGCTCATGGATGCGCCTCGAAAAGCTCCCCGATAGCGACCTCAGCGCGCTTCGCGCCGCCGCCTCGGATCTGCTGCCGATGAGATCTGCGACCGCCTCCGCTTGAGCCAGATCCAGTTTGCCGTTCAAAAAAGCGCGTTCCGTAAACTCGCCTGGTCGCGCTAGTCTCGCGCCGCGAGCAACTGCTGCCTGCAACAACATATCGATGACCACCGGACCCCCGTGGCCATGGAGCTCTGCCACGTCCTCTCCCGTGAATGACCGAGGCGCGGGGAAGAGAATCGCCAATCCCCGATCAATGGGTTCGCCGTGCGTGTCGCTGAATTGCGCAACAATGGGGGTCCGCGCACGAAGCTCACGCCCGCACACTGCGATCGCAATTTCCCGCGCGTGTGGCCCGGAAATGCGCACGATGCCGATGCCGCCGCGACCCGGTGGTGTTGCCACAGCCGCGATGGTGTCCCGGTCGAGGTTGGCCTCTCTCTCAGGACTTTTTGGCGTTCGCGGCACCTTCAACTTGGCGTGTAATAAACCATTGCTGCGCCAACGAAAGCAGATTGTTGACCAGCCAGTAGAGGACAAGCCCTGCCGGGAAGAACAGGAACATCACAGTGAACATGATCGGCATGAATTTCATCACGCGTGCTTGAATCGGATCAGGCACCGGTGGATTGAGCGCTTGAGTCAAGAACATCGAGCCGCCCATCAAGATCGGCAGCACGAAAAAGGGATCCATGACAGCGAGGTCTCGAATCCACAGAAAAAACGGCGCTTGACGTAGTTCCACGCTTTCAAACAATACCCAATACAGGGCGATGAAAACCGGCATCTGGAGAAGCATGGGCAGACAGCCACCGAGCGGATTGATCTTCTCCTTTTTGTAGAACGCCATCATCTCCTGCGAGAGTTTCTGCCGATCGTCTGCATAACGTTCCTGTAGACGCTTCATTTGCGGTCCGACGCGGCGCATGTTCGCCATCGACCTATAACTGGCGGCAGAGAGAGGGTACAGGGCAAGCTTCACAATCAGCGTCAACAGAATAATCGCGACACCCCAGTTCCCGACGACACTGTGCAGCCACTCGAGCAGGTGAAACAATGGCACTGCAATCCACCAAAGGAAGCCGTAGTCGACCGTCAGATTGAGGTTCGGGGCAATCGCCTCCAGACGTGCTTGGTCCTTCGGTCCCGTATAGAAGCCGGCAGTGAAATAGCCGGTCGCGCCAGGCGCCACTTGCGTTACGGGCCCTGTGAAGCCAACGATGTAGTTGCCGTCCTCGCGCTTCTGCCCAAAGTAGTGGTTCTCGTCGCCTGCGTTGGCGACCCACGCCACGATGAAATAGTGCTGCACGATCGCAATCCAGCCGCCTACTACAGATATCTTGAACGGCGCGTCGTCGAGCGAAGAGAACTTCAGCTTGTGGTAGCGCTCATCAACGGTTGTCAGCGCCGCCCCGAGGTACGGTCTAGGACTAAGCGTGTACGAGCTGCCTGTTAGGTCTCGACCGTCTCGCTTCAGTTGCGCAAACTGTCGAGCCTCAAAGTGTTTGTCGGAGCGGTTGATTACTTCATGTTTGACGTTCACCAGATAGTCATCGGGAGTGAAGACGAAAACCTTGTGGATCTCGATAGCGTTTTCTCGCGTCGTCAGCCGCAATTCGCCGCCGCCAGCAAGATTTAGCTCTGGCGCAGAGGCTTCGTAGAGCGGACGCTGACTGCGTCCATCGGGACCATCGCGCCCAATCAGTCCACTCTGTGCGACGTAGATGTGATCGGAGCGGGTGTCCAAAAGGAGAAACGGCTCGTTCTGCTCATCGATACTCACTGGGTAGCGCGGTAGGCGGACGCGTACGATGTCCCCTCCTAGGCGATCGATCCAGACCTCCATCGCCCCGGTTGAAACACGCACGAGCCGTCCCGTCGCATCTGCGCTGGCCACCACAGACGCGCTCGTAGCGCTAGTGCTGTTGGCTGCTGTCGCTGCGGAAACATCGGTTGCCTCTTGACGTGCCTCGGCAAAAACTTCGTGTGCTTCCGTTATCGGTGCCGTCATTGGCGTTGTGGTAGTCGTCGGCTGTTGGACGAACTTGATGTAGTCGTCATTCCACGCGAGAACCAAAAGATAAGCAGTGGCCGCCAGCGCGACGAGCAGCAAAACTCGTTGCATCTCTGCGGTGATCATCGTGGGTCTCGCGCGAGCGACGGATCTGAATTCACACCGCTCGATTCGTTGGCTCGCGTAGCTGTTGACACCCTCTGCGCAGGTACAGGTACGGGATCCAGGCCGCCTTCGCTGAAAGGCTGGCAGCGCAGCAGGCGACGCGTTGCTAACCATCCGCCGCGCACCGCGCCATGGCGTTCTATCGCCTCAATCGCGTATGCAGAGCATGTCGGATGAAAGCGACAGTGTTGCCCGAACATCGGGCTGACGAAATAGCGATAGGCCTTGATCGCGAAGATCATGGTTCTACTTGGGAAGGTGTTACTCATTCTCCTGTTCCAATTGTCGAGACGACCAACGACCAGAGTGCGTTTGCTCGTTCACCGAGATCTCGGTCAATCGGCGGCGCGATGAGTTGAACCACGATGTCTACTGGTGGCATGGTGGCTCGCCGGAGACGAAATGCCTCACGCAACACTCGTTTCACCCGATTGCGATCGACCGCGCGCTTGAGTTGTCTTTTCCCAACTATCAATCCGAGACGTGCACTGGTTTCATCGTTCGGGGCCGCATACACGCGGAACCACCCCTGGCGCAGTTGCACAGTGCGAGCCGTCAAGACGCGATCGAATTGCCGTTTGCACGTGAGGCGATATTCACGGGAGAAGAGTAAGTCGGTCGCGATAGCGTTACACAGCGAGGCGCTTGCGGCCCTTCGCCCGGCGTGCGCTGAGGACCTTTTGGCCGTTACGCGTCGACATTCGAGCGCGAAAGCCGTGCGTTCGCTTTCGTTTTAGCACACTGGGTTGAAATGTACGCTTCATGGTTCCGCGGAGCTCGAGCGAAAAAGGGAGCGGAGTTTAAGTAGCAGTCTAAAGAGAGTCAATTTCCTGATGGCCTCTTAGATCCTGCACTAGTAGGGATTGTTGTTGTTTGTTGGAGAGTCGCCATGCTGTTGACAACCCCCGCCAGAGCACACGCCGAGTCGTGATTGGCTGTCTACAAACCTGTGGATAGGCTTACGTGGAGTTGCCGTTTTGCCGTGGAAGGCTACCGACTTTTGGGCTTCGACGAGTTATCCACAAGCTATACAACGGTTCATTCACAGCTTTCGCACAGCGCCGACTTTGCGGGCAGCGAGGAATTCGAAAGTTGTGCAAGCACTAAGCGGTTGAATATCAATGTGGTTCGACACGTGTTGTTCGATGGGCGGCAAAACTCGCCATGGCTGGGTATTGCGCGAGTCAGTAGAATGCTTGGGAAAACGCAGACTAAAAAGAACGACTTTTACGGGGGACTGATTCAGGTGGCAAATTCGGTTTGGCAGCAGTGCCTGTTGCGACTCGAAGAAGAAATACCTTCAGATCAATTCAATACTTGGATCCGGCCGCTCCAGGCGCGGCAACACGAGGAGCAAGTTGTCCTCTTTGCGCCGAACCGATATGTGCGCGATCAGGTTGAGGCGTTGTTCTGGGCGCGGATCAATGAACTGATGAACCAACTGGGCGACCCAACTAGTCCGCTGGACGTGACACTCGATATTGGCAGCGTTGGGTTGGACCCCGTCCCGTTGCGCGCCGAAGCGCAGCGGCGCGGCGCAGTCGACCTCAACCGGGCCTTCACATTCGAGACCTTTGTCGAAGGCAAATCTAACGAGATTGCTAAGGCGGCTGCACAGCAGGTCGCGGAAAACGCCGGACGGTCGTACAACCCACTGCTGCTTTATGGCGGGGTGGGGTTGGGGAAAACTCACCTCATGCACGCCGTAGGCAACCAGATCTTGAAAAAAGATCCAGATGCGAGGGTTGTCTATTTGCATTCTCAGCGATTCGTCCAGGATATGGTCAAGGCACTGCAACTTGGGACCATGCAGGACTTCATGCAACATTATCGATCGGTCGACGCGTTGCTAATCGACGATATTCAATTTTTCGCGAACAAGCTGCGGTCCCAGGAAGAGTTTTTCCACGTGTTCAATGCGTTGCTTGAGCGAGACCACCAGATGGTGCTCACCTGCGATCGGTATCCCAGCGAAATCGGGGGGCTCGAGGAGCGGCTGAAGTCGCGCTTTGTGTGGGGGCTGACCGTGGAAGTAGAGCCGCCAGAGCTAGAGACTCGTGTGGCGATCTTGATGAAAAAGGCGGCGATCGAAGGCGTGGATTTGCCGCCGGATGTTGCGTTTTTCATCGCGGAGCGGGTTCGCTCAAACGTCAGAGAACTCGAAGGCGCGTTGAAGCGTGTCATGGCAAATTCGCGATTTACGGGTCGGCGCATCTGTATTGAGCAAGTGCAACGCTCCCTCCGTGACTTGCTCGCCATTCAGGACAGACAGGTGAGCATCGAGAACATTCAGAAGACGGTGGCTGAATACTACAAGATCAAGATCTCGGATCTGCTATCCAAGCGCCGCAGTAGAACCATCGCCCGGCCGCGTCAGATGGCCATGTTTCTCGCGAAGGCGAACACGAATCACTCGCTGCCTGAGATCGGGGACGCGTTCGGCGGGCGCGACCACACGACTGTATTGCATGCATGTCGGAAGATTGCGGAGCTGAAGGAGTCCAGTTCGGACGTGTCCGAGGACCACCGCAATCTGACGCGGCTGTTGACGAGCTAGGACGGAAGGAGCAGGCGCCCAGATGAAGTTCACCGCAACTCGTGAGGCATTGCTGCGTCCGCTTCAATTGGTCACGGGCGTAGTGGAACGCCGCCAGACCCTCCCGATACTCTCCAACCTCTTCGTCGACGTGACCGACGGCACGGTTGCATTAACCGGAACGGATCTAGAGGTCGAGTTGGTCGCGCGCGTAGCGGAATCAATCGAAGTTTTGCAACCAGGCCAAACAACGATCCCGGCGAGGAAAATGGCGGACATCTGGCGCTCATTGCCCGACGGCGCCTCGGTAACAGTCGAGGCCGAAGGCGACCGAGCGACCGTTCGTTCGGGTCGTAGCAGATTCAGCTTGGCGACTCTCCCAACCGCAGACTTCCCGCGAGTCGATAGCGCCGCGGGCGACATCGAATTTTCGTTAACGCATCACGAAATGCACCGACTCTTGGGCCAGACGGCATTTTCTATGGCACAGCAGGACGTACGCTACTTCCTCAATGGGATGCTATTCGAAGTCACTGGAAGGCACGTCCGGACGGTGGCGACTGACGGACATCGGCTGGCCATGTGTACGCTTGGAAGGGGAGTCGCGGGGGCCGATCGAGTACACGCGATTGTGCCTCGCAAGGGAGTGGTCGAACTCGGCCGCTTGTTGGCAGACGGTGGTGCCGAAGTGACCGTGACCATCGCTAAGAGCCATCTGCGCGCAACATGCGATGGATACACGTTGACAACGAAACTCGTCGACGGCCGTTTCCCTGACTACGAGAAAGTGATCCCGAAGGAGAGCCCGAACCTGGTGACCGCTGACCGCGAGGTCCTTCGGCAGTCGTTTGTCCGGGCATCGATTTTATCTAACGAGAAATACCGGGGCGTTCGGATGATCCTTGAGCCGGATCAGTTGACGATTCAGGCGAACAACCCGGAGCAGGAGGAAGCGGAGGAGATCGTAGCCGTAGAGTACTCAGGACAACGCCTCGAGATAGGCTTCAACGTGAGCTATCTTCAGGATGTTTTGGGCGCATTATCGACCGAGTCGGTTCGGCTATCGGTTTCTGACGCGAATAGTAGTGCGCTGATCGAAAGCCCTGGCGCAGAAGACTCAGTCTACGTCGTGATGCCGATGCGTTTGTAGCGCCCGCACGGGACTACTTTTCCAATATGCGGCTCATGAGCTTGGAGGCGGCGGGAGTCAGAAACCTGTCTGCCCTCTCGATCGACTGCGCGCCCGGCCTCAATGTATTCACGGGCCTAAATGGGGCCGGCAAGACCGCGATAATCGAGGCAGTTCATCTCATTGCGCGTGGACGATCCTTTCGGACAGCATCAGTGGGCGCAGTGATCAGGCACGGCTCACGATCATTGACAGTTCGAGCGCTACTCCATGATGAGCACCGAGGTGAGATCCGAGCGGCCGTGGTGACGCATCGCAACGACCGCAGTGTGCTCCACGTGAATGGACGCATCGAGCGGCGCCTCTCGGAGATTGCACGTCTCATGCCCCTCCAGCTCCTGCTTCCCGATGCGTCGAGCTTGGTGTTTGGTGCGCCGCAGGAGCGGCGCCGATTCCTCGATTGGGGTGCGTTTCACGTGAAACCGCCCTATTTGGACCAGTTGCGCGACTACCAACGAGCGCTCCAGCAGCGCAATGTGGTGCTTCGATCACCATCGGATCGGACCTCTGGGCTGACGCAGCAGTTGCAAGCGTGGACTGACCAGCTAAGCGTGTTGGGGTGCGAGGTGGATGCTGCGCGGAAAGAGTATCTTGCCCTGCTGTTACCGGCGGCGTCGTCAACACTTGCGGCTCTCGCGTCGGAGTTGCCGTTGACATTTTCCTATCAATCCGGATGGCGTGATGGCGCAACGCTCGAAGATTGTCTACGCGAAGGCAGTGCGCGCGATGTAAGATTCGGTCTCACGCATTGCGGCCCGCATCGAGCAGATTTGCATTTGACCGTCGGCGGGCAACCTGCTGCGGCCGTGTTGTCGCGCGGCCAAGCCAAGGTCGTCGCAAGTGCGCTTCGGCTGGCTCAAGCAGAGCTCACGACGCAGCTTGGCGGGCGCAGGACCCTGTTCTTGATCGATGATGTCGGGGCGGAAATGGATGCCCCGCACAACGAACGCTTCTTCGGAGCGCTTGAGGCGATGGATTGCCAGGTCTTTGCGACGACCACCTCGGACCTTGCCCTCGGCGGTGCGTTCGCCGGTGCGCGAAGGCGATTGTTTCACGTGGAACACGGATCGTGTCGCCAAATCGACACCAAGGAGCCATGATGTCCGAGGGGACGTACGATTCAGCCAGCATAAAGGTACTCAAAGGGCTGGACGCGGTTCGAAAGCGCCCCGGTATGTACATCGGTGACACGGAGGACGGCACCGGGCTGCACCATATGGTTCAGGAGCTGGTAGACAACTCCATCGACGAAGCCTTGGCTGGCTACTGTGACGAAATTCACGTCGTGGTTCATCCCGGCGAGTCGGTTACCGTCAAAGACAACGGCCGGGGAATTCCTGTGGACATCCATAAGGAAGAAGGGGTCTCCGCCGCAGAGGTGATCCTCACCACGCTGCACTCCGGTGGAAAATTCGACGAAAACAGCTACAAAGTTTCCGGTGGATTGCACGGAGTGGGTGTTTCCGTTGTCAACGCTCTGTCGGAGACCTTTAGACTCACCGTGCGGCGCGAGCACAAGGTCTATCAGCAAACATATCAACACGGCGTTCCCGAAGAGCCCCTGAAGGTCGTTGGAGAAACCGAGCGGCGCGGGACGGAGTGCTATTTCAAACCGTCAGCTACGACGTTTCGCAACATTGAGTTCCATTACGACATTCTTGCGAAGCGTCTCCGCGAGCTCGCGTTCCTCAATTCGGGTGTAAAAATCCGATTAACGGACGAGAGGACGGGCAAGGAAGACCTCTTCGTTTACGAAGGCGGTTTGCGGGAATTCGTTAGGTACTTGAATCTAAACAAGAATCCGCTGAACGAAGTGTTCTACTTTTCGCAAGAGCGCGATGACCGAATTGGCGTCGAGATCGCGATGCAGTGGAACGACGGTTTCCAAGAGCAGGTGTTCGCGTACACGAACAACATCCCCCAGGGCGATGGTGGCAGTCATCTCGCGGGCTTCAGATCGGGGTTGACGCGTACGTTGAACAGCTACATCGAGCGCGAAGGGCTTGCCAAGAAGCTCAATGTGTCAACGACCGGCGACGATGCCCGAGAGGGCCTGACTGCGGTCGTATCGGTGAAGGTCCACGATCCCAAGTTCTCGTCACAAACGAAGGACAAGTTGGTGTCGAGCGAAGTAAAACCAGCTGTTGAACAGGAGTTGGCTAGGTTCTTCACCGAATATCTCGACGAGCACCCCCAAGACGCGCGCAACGTCGTCACAAAGATGATCGATGCGGCCCGCGCTCGAGAGGCGGCACGTAAGGCTCGCGAGATGACGCGCCGCAAGGGCGCGCTGGACATCGCAGGCCTTCCCGGCAAGCTTGCGGATTGCCAGGAAAAAGACCCGGCACTTTCAGAACTCTACCTGGTGGAGGGTGATTCGGCCGGGGGGTCGGCCAAGCAAGGTCGTGATCGGCGCACGCAGGCGATCCTTCCATTGCGTGGGAAAATCTTGAACGTTGAGAAGGCGCGTTTTGACAGAATGCTCTCGTCCGAGGCGGTTGGAACGCTTGTGGTTGCGCTGGGTTGCGGAATCGGCCGCACCGAATTCGACCCAGGGAAGCTGCGCTATCACCGGGTCATTATCATGACCGACGCCGACGTCGATGGATCGCACATTCGCACGCTTCTCCTGACATTCTTCTTTCGCCAGATGCCGGAACTGATCGAGCGAAGCCACATCTACATTGCGCAACCCCCGCTATATAAGGTGAAGAAGGGAAAGCAAGAGCGGTACGTAAAAGACGATGATGAGTTGAGTGAGCACTTTCTCCAACTGGCGCTTGAGGATGCAGAACTCTTCGTCAAATCCGACTCTCCGCCGATCAAAGGGGAGCCCCTCGAGTCTTTGGCGCGAGGCTTTCGCGCGGTGATCGTACGGCTTGAAGCGCTGACTCGAATCTATCCGCTGTTCCTCACGCGACTGTTGCTGGACGGGCCGCCTTTACTGCCCGATCAGCTGCGTGATGCTGAAACCGTCGCAAACTGGGTGAGTGCGCTTGAGAGGCGGTTTGTCGCGAGCGATGGCCATAGTGTCAGCGCGAGCGTTGTGTTTGACCCAGAGCATCAGGTGTACTTGCCGACTGTTGCGATCAACTCCCGGGGCGTGGAGCAACGGGTGACCTTTGGTCAGGACTTTTTCTTGTCGGCGGATTACCGCGGCATTGCTGGCATGTGCGAGCGCCTTTACGGACTTGTTGGCGAGGGTAGCTACGTTAGGCGTGGCGACAAACAGACGAACGTCGAACGCTTCGGTGAGGCGCTGGACTGGTTGATGGACCAAGCGCGACGAGGCGTCGACATTCAACGATACAAGGGTCTGGGAGAGATGAACCCCGAACAATTGTGGCAAACGACGATGGACCCAAGCGTGCGTCGCATGCTTCGGGTCACTGTCGACGACGCCATTGCCGCGGACCAGATGTTCACGACGTTGATGGGTGACCAGGTGGAGCCGAGGCGCGAGTTCATCGTCTCGAATGCGCTGTCAGTGGCCAACTTGGATATCTGATTAGCCGCGACCCAAGAGGGCCATTCCGGAGGCCATCCGCTCTGCAGCTAACACATTGATTTCTTTGCGCTTAATGCCGTCGACCGAAATTGGCTTGGTGACGATTAGCCGGATGGTGCCGGGCCGCTTGCCGAGACGATGGGCTGGCCAAAACTCGCCAGCGTTGTGTGCAATCACAAGAACAGATCGGCCGCTCGATTCGGCCAACGCCGCTCCGCCGATCTGAAAACTCCGCGATTCGCCGAGCGGAACACGAGTGCCCTCGGGAAAGAGCACCACCCAGATATTTTGCTCGAGTCGGGCCTTGCCTTGGATGGTCAACGTGCGCAATGCGCCGCGCGGGTCAGCGCGATCGATAGCGATCGGTCGCAGCAGACGATAGGCCCAACCGAAGAACGGGATGTTGAGTAACTCCTTCTTCACGATCGTCGCCTGAGGCGCGAAGAGCGTTTGGACAAACAATGTTTCCCATGTGCTTTCGTGTTTGACAAACACGATGCACGCTTGCTGAGGGATGTTCTCGCGGCCTTCGACCTTAACGCGGATGCCGCAACACACTCGCAGCCAAAGCAGCACCATCCGGGTCCAGGTGCCGATCACGAACTGAAAACGAAACCTGTAGGGGAACGCCCATGCCACCAACACCGACAGCGACCCCCAGACAACGGTCAGCACGATGTATCCCATGTAGAAGGCGAGCGCGCGTAAATTCGCGAACATTGTGTGGTCAGCCGCTCCGATCGAACCGCGTGAGCGACGTGCAATACGTGTGACTAGATGAACGAGAATCTTGGGGTAAATTCGGACTATGGTCAAAAGTGTTAGATGCACAGGGTGCGACTGTGGCCGGGTGCATACGCGCTGCGATGCTTCGATTCTGACCGGAACTCGTCGATCGCCGAGGCGACGTCGTTATCCTTTTTGGAGTATCGCGTAATAGAAGCCGTCGGACCCGTTGATTGCAGGCAGCAACTGACGGCCCCACTGCGTCGCGATTCCCCAATCGGCGATGATCGGCACATGACGCGCGTCTCGAGCCTGCGAAACGAAGTTGTCGATAACGCGATCATTCTCGAGCGAAAGCAGAGAGCACGTGCAGTACAGCAGTCGGCCGCCCGATGCGAGGACGCGCCAGAGGTTTTCGAGGAGTCGACCTTGAAGTTCCTGGTAAGGGGCGAGATCTGCCTCGTGTTTGAGGAGCTTGATGTCAGGATGACGCCGCAGCGTTCCAGTTCCGCTACAAGGCGCGTCGAGGAGCACGCGTTGGTATGGTTTTTCGTCCCACCACTCCAGAGCGGTGGCGTCCCCTTGCAAAATCGGCGCAGGATCTAGACCCGTGCGGCGAAACTCTGATCGCAGCAGGTCGCATCGCGCGGTGTCGATTTCCAGGGCAGTCAAGCGGATGCGCGGTGCGCGCTGAAGCAGGTGCAAAGCCTTGCCGCCAGGAGCTGCGCACGCGTCGAGAACCCGATCCGTGCCTGTTGCTGCAAGGAGCGGTGCTGCCCACATCGCCCCCGAGTCTTGCACTGTGAAGCGTCCGGTGGAAAATCCCGGCAGCTCCGCGACGGGCGTCGGCGCATCCAGTACCAACCCTTCCTCGGGCAATGCTAAGTGAGCGATCACTCCCCTCTGGGTGAGTAAGGCTTGGAATGTCAGCCGTTCGGTCACGGCTAGATTCACTCGAAGCGAGAGTGGCGCACGCGTCAAGCTCGTGGTGAGGATTTGTCTCCATGCACTAGGATAGTCCGCGCGGATCAGGTCGATCATCCACGCGGGATGGTCATACTCTGCTTCCTCCGTCGAGGGCTCGGGCGGCGGTTCCGAGGCGATACGACGTAGCACGTGGTTGATCACCCCTCTCGCCCACGGCCGCCCAATCTGTTGCGCGGCATTGACGGTCTCATTGACGGCCGCATAGCGCGGTATTCGCGTGTGACGAATCTGGTACGCGCCGACCAGTAACAGGCATAGGACGATTGCGTCTCGCGGTTTCAGCGGCGAATTCAATCGAGTGCCAATCTCGTCGGACAGCGAAAAGAAATGACGGACGCTCCCAATGGCCAATTCATGGATCAGCGGTCCGTCGCGGGCTGGTAATGATGCTTCGGCTAAGACGCGATCCAAGGATCGGCCGCCATACGCGACGCGGTGCAGCAGCTCGGCTGCTTGCCCACGAGCGTTGGGGCGGCTACTCAAGTACCTGTCCGCGCTCGATCAGTTTTGGATATCCGTTGAGCAGGGACGCGATGTCCATCGGTTTTCCAGTTCCGCGCGAGAGCGCGACTTGCGTTACGTGGATGCTGCCGCGGGCGCATGCCACCGTCATCCCGCTACGATCGATTGCCAATACGGTTCCGGGGCGCGCTTCGTTTGATCCTGTTACCGCGTGGCCGAACAGTAGGCGCAACCGATGTTCAGCCACCATACAGAACGCTGGTTGGCGCGAATTCAGTCCGCGAATGGTGAGCTCAACATTGAGGGCGGAGACACCCCAATCGATGCGTGACTCGGCCGGCGTTAGCTTGGGCGCATAGGTCAGCCCCTGCAGGCGTTGCGGCCGCGGAATGACGGCGTCTAGCTGATCGAGACAATCGAGCAACGCAACGGTCCCAATGTCCGCGAGCCGTTCGCGCAGCGAGTCGCCGGTGTCGCTGCTTCGAATCGGACATTCGACCTGGCGTAACAGCGGCCCGGTGTCGAGGCCCTCGTCCATGCACATGATCGAGATGCCGGTGATGCTGTCTCCCGCCAGTATCGCGCGTTCGACCGGTGCTGCTCCGCGCCATCGTGGCAACAATGAGGCATGAACGTTGATGCACCCTTTGCGAGGAGTACCCAGCACTGATCTCGGCAGCATCAGTCCATAGGCCACGACCACCAGCGCGTCGAGGTGGTGGTTCGCGAGTGCCGCCGCCGCACCGCGAAGCGCCGTTGGGGTGTCCACCTGGATGCCGAGCGTGGTCGCGGCGGCGTGCACCGCCGACGGCACCAACCTACGTCCACGGCCGGTGCGGCGGGGCGGTTGACTGTAGACGAGCACAATATCGTGACGGCGGACAAGGGAGTTCAAAAAGGTTGCCGCAAAGGGCGGCGTGCCGGCAAAGCCAAGCCGGAGTCGAGCGGGTACCGAATGGGTCAAGTTAGACGCCGACGCGATGCTGTTTCTGGAGTTTTGCCCGAATGCGCTGTCGCTTCAGCCCCGACAAATAATCCACGAACAGCTTCCCTTCCAGATGATCGCATTCGTGTTGCACGCACACCGCCAACATGCCATTTGCGGCGAGCTCGAAGGGTACGCCATTGCGATCGAGTGCGCGGGCGAGAATGCGATCGGCGCGTTTAACGGGCTCGTAGAACCCTGGGACAGACAGACACCCCTCCTGCGTTTCCACTTCGCCGCCGAGCAGTTCGAGCGTTGGATTGATGAACACGTACGGAGTATTGCGCTCCTCCGAGACATCCACGACGACCACGCGCTTGTGTACGTTCACCTGACTGGCGGCCAATCCAACGCCCGGCGCGGCATACATTGTGTCGATCATGTCGTCGACGAGGCGTCGAATTCTGGCGTCCACGCGGGCGACCGACGTGGCGCGAGTGCGCAGTCTTGGATCGGGATACTCGAGGATGGAAAGCAGTGCCATGAGGGTGTGATCTATCTCTAGTATTGGTGCAAATTGTGCTGCTAAGATTCAGAACGCAAATGATTTTCCGCTTTTGGATCGGCCGTGCGTTTCGCGCCTCCCGCGTATCATAAAAGGATTCAAAACATGTGGAAATCGGTCCCTGTCTTGCTCGCCGCGACATTGCTCGCGATGGCAGCTTGGGCACAGTCCACCGAAAACCTTGATCAATATCTGCGGGCCGATCATCCGGATTCGTATGTGGTTCAGAAAGGCGACACGCTCTGGGACATCAGCAGTCGATTTCTGCAAAAGCCGTGGCAATGGCCCGAGCTCTGGCGCGCCAATCCGCAGATCGAGAATCCACACCTGATTTATCCCAGCGACATCATCCGCTTGGTGTACGTCGAAGGCCAACCTGCGCTCGTGCTCGAACGAGGCGAGGCGTCGCGAACCTACAAGGCGTCACCATCGACTGACGCAAAACTGTCGCCGCAGATTCGTGCGACGCCGCTGGAGACTGCAATCCCGGCGATCAACCTCGACGCTGTCCAGGGGTTTCTCGTCCAGAATAGGATCGTGGCCTCGTCGATACTCGATGCCGCGCCGCACGTGATACAGGGCGAGAGTGAGCGCTTAGTGCTCGGAGCCGGCGACAGACTCTATGTGCGCGGCGCTTTACCCGACAGCGAGTCTTACAGCTTCGTTCGCAGGGGCGAGCTTTATCGCGATCCAAACACCAACGAGATATTGGGCCTCGAGGCGACGTATATCGGGCTCGGTCGGGTCGTGGCGAGAGAGCGCGATATTACGACGTTCTTTGTCAGCGACTCGCGCGAGCAGGTGCAGATCGGCGATCGGGTGCTGCCGACCGAGGAGCGCAAGGTCGACTCGACCTTCTTCCCGAGTGCGCCCGCGTCGCCGGTTGATGGCCAAGTGATCGACGTGTTTGGAGGCGTCACGCAGATCGGTCAGTTCGACGTGGTTGTCCTCAATCGTGGTGAGCGCGAAGGACTCGCGACAGGCAACGTTCTGGCGATCTACAAACGAGGCGCGCTTGCGCAGGATCGCATCGCAAACGAGGCGGTCCGTCTGCCGTCGGAGCGAGCTGGGCTGCTGATGGTCTTCCGCGTGTTCGAAAAGCTCTCGTATGCGTTGGTGCTTGCTACCGAGCGTCCGCTGGCTGTACTGGACGAGGTCAGAAATCCCTAACGGTAGCGCCGACCTTTCGGTCCCGCGCACGTTCGGATCCGCCTAAGCCTACAGAAGTCTTTGCCGGACCAGTCAATCCTTCGTCCGTTCGAGAACCTGTGACTCCTCGTGTCAGATGATCTGAGCGCCCTGCTTGGGCTCCTACTGTGTAAAGGCGTTGGTCGGCGGTTGGTCCGTCGCGTCGTCACAGAGGTCTGGCGCGCAGGCGGTACAGCCGCCGATGCCGCAACGCGACTCCGCGACGAGTTCGGCGCCACAATCGGACGCTCGAACGAAGTCGCCGCGCAAGTCGGCGAGGTGCGCCGACTCGGACTCAGCATCGTGCTCAAGGGCGACGCGCACTACCCTTCGATACTCGACGCGATTCCCGACCCGCCACTCGCGCTCTTCGTTAGCGGTCCGACCACCTCGCTTGCGCGACCGCTCAACATTGCGCTCGTTGGCAGTCGGCGCGCCTCAGCGCCTGGTCGCCAGTTCGCGCGCGCGCTTGCCTCCGATCTCGCACGTGCGGGTCTGGTTGTCGTCAGCGGCCTAGCGGTCGGTATCGACGGTGCGGCGCATCGTGGGGCGGTCGACGTCGGCGCGACCACGGTCGCGGTAGTCGGAGGGGGGCACCGCAGCATTTACCCCGCGAGTCACCGCGGTCTCGCGAGCGAGATTATTGCGGCGGGAGGCTCAATCGTGACCGAATACCCGCCATCGTCAAAACCAGCCCCCGCAAATTTCCCCGAGCGCAATCGCATCATCAGTGGGCTGGCCGCCGCAGTTGTGGTCATCGAGGCGAGCGTTAAAAGCGGTAGCCTCATCACGGCGCGGATGGCGTTGGAACAAGGTCGGGAAGTCATGGCCGTGCCGGGACCTGTGGCGGCTGGAAATCACGCCGGATGCCACCGGCTGCTCCGGCAAGGAGCGGCGCTCGTCGAAAGTTCGACGGACGTCCTGCAAGTGCTGGGGCTCGAGCCGAGCGCGATATCGGTTCCTGAGCTTCCCTCGACGCCGCTGCTGATCCGCGTTCTCGGCGCGTTACACGACGACGTGGCGATGTTGCGCGATCTTGTGGAGTCATTGGCGATGCCCGTGCAGGAAGTGATGAGCGCGTTGGTCGAACTCGAGTTGGATGGATTTGTCGAGACCGTGCGTGGCGGTTATATTCGGCGGCCACGCTCGACAAAGGATCGCTGATGACTTGGGTAGCCATTCTGATGGGGTCAGACTCGGATTGGCCGGTCATGCAAGGTGCGGCAGAGACGCTTGATTCATTGGGGATTCGTTGTGAAGTGCGCGTCACGTCCGCCCATCGAACGCCACGCGCGACCTCCGAATATGTCGCCGATGCCGAAGCGCGAGGCTGCGCGGCGTTCATCTGCGGGGCGGGAATGGCGGCGCATCTGGCTGGCGCTGTCGCAGCGCAAACGATTCGACCGGTCATTGGAGTACCGATCGACTCAGGCCCGTTGGCGGGCATAGATGCGCTGCTCTCTACCGTGCAGATGCCGGCCGGTATCCCGGTCGCGACCGTCGCGGTCGGCAAAGCCGGCGCCAAGAACGCCGCCTACCTCGCGGCGCAAGTTCTGGCACTGACTGACGCAGCGCTGGTGACGCGCCTTCGCGCAGATCGCGAGGCGGGCGCGACGCGCGTAGCGCAGCAAAACGCAAACCTAGCGGCGCAGCGTGGCGAAAAGCGCTGACAATGCCCTCGGTGCGAACGAGGTATTTCATCTCTCGGTGGCGGCTAGCGTGCTCCGCGGTGGCGGTATAGTTGCCCATGCGACCGAAGCTGTTTGGGGACTCGCGTGCGACCCCTTCGATGCGGATGCGGTATCGCGTCTGATTGAGCTGAAGGGCCGGCCGACTGCGAAAGGACTAATCGTCATTGCAGCAACAGATGCAGACTTCGCGATCGAGCTATCGATGCTTGGCGAGCTCGACGCAGCTCGCGTCCGGCGGACTTGGCCGGGTCCAGAGACTTGGTTGGTTCCGAATCGACGTTTCCCATCGTGGATTACTGGTGTTCACGCGACGGTTGCTGTGCGCGTGCCGGCGCATCAGCAGGCCCGCCGACTTTGCGAACGCTTTGGGGGCGCGCTGGTTTCGACGTCGGCCAATCCCGCGGGCCGGCGGGCGGCGCGTAACGGCTTGGCAGTCAGGCGCTACTTTGGTGGTGGCATCGATTATTTGCTGTCAGGCGAAGTAGGAGCGATGGCCGCGCCAAGTCGTATTCGCGATGCCGTTTCCGGAGCGCGCGTTCGATGACCGAACGTTATGTCGTGATCGGCAATCCCGTCGGGCACAGCTTGTCGCCTCTCATCCATCGATTGTTTGCGGATCAAATGAATCGCACGCTCGAGTACGAAGCTCTGCTCGCGCCCCTCGATGGCTTCGTTAGGATGCTGCAGGATTTTTTCGCTGGTGGCGGCAGCGGCGTCAACGTGACACTGCCGTTCAAGGAAGCCGCCTACGACTGGGTGACGCAGTACGACGAATATGCGGGTACGGCGGGCGCCGTCAATACCATCGTTGTCGCCAACGGCGGATACCTCGGGTGCAATACGGATGGCATCGGTCTCGTGCGTGATCTAACTGTCAATCTGAAATGCACGCTGACGGATAAACGCTTGCTGATCCTGGGGGCGGGAGGCGCTGTGCGCGGGATCCTCGGTCCGCTGCTCGGCGCGAGTCCGCAGTGTCTGGTGGTGGCAAATCGAACTGCCGCGCGCGCGCGCCCGTTGATAGACCGATTCGAAGATCCGCGCCTGCGCATTGCCGACCCCGGAACGCTCGCTGAATCGTTCGACATCGTCATTAATGGCACATCGGCCGGGCTGGTCGGCGCCTTGCCGAAGGTCGCCCCCCATGCGATCGCCGGCAGTTTGGTTTATGACATGGTCTACGGACTGAATGCGCGGCCGTTCTGCGATTGGGCGCTCGAGCACGGCGCTGCGAAGGCTGTCGACGGTCTGGGTATGTTAGTCGAGCAGGCAGCTGAGGCGTTTCTGCTTTGGCATGGCGTCCGCCCTGACAGCGCTGCTGTGCTGCGACGACTTCGCGAAACAGGTGAATGAAGGTGGCCCGGTTCATCGCGGGTGCCGCATGTCGCGCATGTGGCGCGATCGATCGCGTCGTCGTCGAGGATTCATCCGAGGGTCGTGTGCAGCGTTGCGTAAGCTGCGGTCGTAGTGAATCGATGCCAGCTGAAGCCACAGCAAGTCCAACTCGAAGTGCCGACGGCGACGCAATGAGTTCTTCGTCGACGAGGATCGCGACGATCTCGATTTCGAGTGAGGATCGCATCGACCGTTAGGCGTGAATCGCGCTTCGGGACAACGCGTTGAACTAAGGGGAAGTATCGAGTGGTCGTTGCGCCGATTCGGTTGAGGTTTCGAATCGCGTTGCTATAATCGATGCGCATTTCGCGGCGCTGATTTTTTCCGATCGCGTTGTTCAAACGAGGCTGCGATGGGCTGGAGGGGTCATCACGAAGAACCCCAGGCCAGATGGAGGTTCGCCATTCCCTTGAGTGAATACCGGGCCCGGCCATGTAACGATGGCCTGTGTCGCTCACTGCAATAGCCGAGGGATGCTCGAGCGAGACATGGGCTGTCTATTGTTTGCAATCTAAGAGCAAGGGACCAAGGTGAACATGAATCTTCTGATGCGCGTTCTGGTGTGCGTCCCCATCGCCGCGGGCGCCGATGCGGCGTGGGCGGACAAGTTGAATCTTATGCAGGGCGCGACGGCGATCAGTCGCGATGCCTTCGGATTGCACATGTTGGTCTTGTACATCTGCTGCGCAATCGGGGTCGTAGTTTTTGCAGCGATGCTGTATTCGATGTACGTGCATCGAAAGTCGGCCGGCGCTGTTGCGGCGCAGTTTCACGATAACACGAAGCTCGAAATTCTCTGGACGATCATCCCGCTCGTGATTCTCGTCGGCATGGCAATCCCGGCCACTGCAACATTGATCAAGATGTACGACACTGGCGGCGAAGACCTCGCGATCGAGGTGCGCGGTTATCAGTGGAAGTGGCAGTACAAGTACCTCGATGAAAACCACAAGAGCGCATTGTCGTTCTTCAGCGTGTTGGCGACATCGCAGGACGAAATCCACAACAGGTCCCCGAAGGGCGAGTTCTACCTGCTCGAAGTCGACAAGCCGCTCGTGATCCCCGTGAAAAAGAAGGTGCGCTTTCTAATCACAGGAAACGATGTGATCCACTCATTTTCGGTGCCGGACTTTGGCATCAAGCGAGATGCGATACCCGGGATCCTCAACGACGTTTGGGCATTCGTCGACGAGCCTGGCATTTTCCGCGGTCAATGCAGCGAACTGTGCGGCAAGGATCACGGGTTCATGCCGATCGTAGTGCGTGCGCTGCCGCAGGATGAGTATGACAAGTGGTATGAAAAGGAGCGCACCGCCTACGCGGAGCGCGAGCAGATGGCCAGCCAGACGTTTACCGCCGAGCAGTTGATGACGCTGGGCGAGCAGGTCTACAGCAAAAATTGTGTGGCCTGCCATCAGGCGGACGGAAAGGGGGTCCCCCCGGTATTTCCAGCGCTTGCGGGCAGCAAAATCGCGACGGGTGATCAGGCGCCGCATATCAAACAAATTCTGGAAGGCGTGCCAGGTACGGCAATGCAGGCATTTGCCACGCAACTCAATGCAGCAGAAATCGCGGCGGTCGTGCACTACGAGCGTCACTCGTGGGGCAACGCGGCCGACGACATCACGCAACCGATTGATGTCTTGAATCTGGTTTCGGCGCAGTAGGGGTTAAATCATGAGCGCAGTCATTGAGGCAGGCCACGACCACGGCGATCACGCCCACGGCCCCGCTAAGGGGATCACCCGTTGGCTGTTCACGACGAACCACAAAGACATCGGCACGCTGTATCTGTGGTTCAGCTTTCTGATGTTCCTGATCGGCGGCACGATGGCACTCATCATCCGTGCAGAGCTGTTCCAGCCGGGGCTGCAATTCGTCGAACCCGCTTTCTTCAACCAGATGACGACCAATCACGGTTTGATCATGGTGTTCGGCGCAATCATGCCGGCCATGGTGGGCCTCGCGAACTGGCTCGTGCCGCTGATGATCGGGGCGCCGGATATGGCGCTACCGAGACTGAACAACTTGTCGTTCTGGATCCTCCCGTTCGCATTCGGCCTTTTGATCTCGACACTGTTCATGGAAGGCGGCGGCCCGAACTTCGGCTGGACGTTTTACGCGCCGCTGTCGACGACGTATGCGCCCAGCACGGTCACATATTTCATACTGGGTGTGCACATGATGGGGGCTTCCTCGATCATGGGTTCGATCAACATCATCGCCACGATCTTGAACATGCGCGCGCCGGGCATGACGTTGATGAAGATGCCGCTATTCGTCTGGACCTGGCTCATCACCGCCTTTCTGTTGATTGCCGTGATGCCGGTGCTTGCCGGTGTCGTAACGATGATGTTGTTCGACGTGCACTTCAACACGAGTTTCTTCAATGCTGCAGGCGGCGGTGATCCGGTGATGTTCCAGCACATCTTCTGGTTCTTCGGGCATCCCGAGGTCTACATCATGATTCTGCCGGCCTTTGGCGTGGTCTCGCAGATCATCCCGACGTTCGCGCGCAAACCGTTGTTCGGCTACGACTCGATGGTGTATGCGGTGGCTTCCATTGCGTTCCTGTCGTTCATCGTCTGGGCGCACCACATGTTCACTGTCGGGATGCCGCTCGCGGGACAACTGTTCTTCATGTATTCGACGATGCTGATCGCGGTTCCGACGGGGGTGAAAGTATTTAACTGGGTCGCGACGATGTGGCGTGGCTCGATGACGTTCGAAACGCCGATGCTGTTCTCGATCGCGTTTGTCATTCTGTTCACGATCGGCGGGTTTTCGGGCGTGATGCTCGCGATGACGCCGGTAGACTTCCAATATCAGGATACTTACTTCGTCGTCGCGCACTTCCACTATGTGCTGGTCCCCGGCTCGCTGTTCGGAATCATCGCCGCCGTGTACTACTGGTTGCCGAAGTGGTGTGGTCGCATGTACGACGAGTCGCTCGGCAAGCTGCATTTCTGGCTGTCGTTCATCGGCGTCAACGTAACGTTCTTTCCGCAGCATTTCTCGGGACTTGCGGGGATGCCGCGCCGAATCCCGGACTACGCACTGCAGTTCGCCGACTTCAATATGATTTCGAGCATCGGTGCATACCTGTTCGGCTTTTCGCAGGTGTTCTTCTTATTCCTCGTCATCAAGACGATCAGGAGCGGGAAACCCGCAACAGGTCGTGTCTGGGAGGGTGCTCACGGGCTCGAATGGACGGTGCCATCGCCGGCGCCGTATCACACCTTCACGCATCCACCGAAAGTGAGCGAAGCAGAGGCGCACTCGTAAGCGATGGCATCGAATCGCGCGACATCGTGGAAGCTGATGCTCCTCGTCGTTGGGATGTTCGGTTTCGGATTTGCGCTGGTCCCGCTATACGGATTGCTGTGTGACTTGACCGGGCTCGGCGGTCGTACCGATGGGTTGTCTGTCTACGACCCGGCGTCCGTAAAGGTGGACGCCACGCGCGTCGTAAGGGTGAATTTCCTGACCAACAACAATGACGGCATGACGTGGGTGTTTCGCGCGGAGCAGGGCGGATTGCATGTTCATCCAGGCGAACTCTACGAAGCAAAGTTCTTCGTTCGCAACACGACTGATCGCGTGATGGTCGCGCAGGCGGTTCCATCGCTCGCGCCAGGCAGCGCAGCCCAGTACTTTCACAAGACTGAGTGCTTCTGTTTTTCTCGGCAGGTGCTCGGACCCGGACAGGAGCTCGAAATGCCGATGCGATTCTTTGTCGCGCCGGAGTTGCCCCGCGGTCTGGATTCCATTTCTCTTTCTTATACTTTGTTCGATGTTACCGAGCTTGCAGCCGACGGACAGATCGCGATCGGAGCTTGATCTCGAAGGTTCTAATGGAGTAACCGCGTCATGGCGACACACGACCACGCTAAGGACAATTCCGTTTATTACGTGCCATCGAACGGTTGGTATCCCGTCTTTGTGGCGCTCGGAATCTTCCTATCCCTCTTTGGGGTGGGCCATTGGTTGAACATGCTCAAGGCGGGTCAGCCACCCAGTCATCTGGTTCTTTATCTCGGTGTGGCCATCCTGGGAATGGTGTTGTTCTTCTGGTTCAACAAGGTGATTCAGGAGAATCACGCGGGAATTCCGAACGCGCAGGTCAAGCGCTCGTACGTTTGGGGCATGAGCTGGTTCATCTTTTCCGAGGTGATGTTTTTCGCAGCGTTCTTTGGTGCGCTGTTGTATGCGCGCAACTTCGCAGTGCCGTGGCTGGGGGGCGAAGGCGCCAAGGGCATCACCGGCGAATATCTTTGGCCGTCTTTTTCGCCGACGTGGCCGGTTGTCAACAATCCGGATCCTACGCGTTTCGTGAATCCTGGCGAATCGATGGCGGCTCCAAGTATCGGGGGTTGGCTGGGTTACCTGCCATTCTGGAACACGGTGATTCTGCTTTCATCGAGCTTCACGGTGCACTTCGCACATACCGCTGTCAAAGCGGGGAAGCGCGGCGCGCTGCAGTTCTGGCTGTTCGTCACCGTGCTGTTGGGCGTGGTGTTTCTCATCTTGCAGGGGGTCGAATACCAACACGCCTATACCGAACTCGGCTTGACTCTCGGGTCGGGCATTTATGGCTCGACGTTCTTCATTCTCACCGGATTCCACGGCTTCCACGTGACTCTCGGTGCGTTCATTCTATTGATGCAGTTCTTCCGTGCGCTTCGCGGCCACTTCAAGCCGGATGATATGTTTGGTCTCGAAGCGGCCTCGTGGTACTGGCACTTCGTCGACGTGGTCTGGGTGTGCCTGTTCATCTTCGTCTACGTACTGTAGCCGCACCGCACCGCTAACGCCCATACCAAGGCGCGTGCAACGCAAGCTCCCCGGTGGCCAGTCCGTAGGCCACTGTCGCGAGCAGCGCCGCCGCAAAGCCGATCCGGACTCCAAGCGCATAGAGCGCGCGCTTCGAACCGGGGCGACCGCTGTCCTTGAAGAGGAAGCTGAGGCCGGTGAACAGACTCACGAGCACTCCAATCAGCAGAAACACGATCAAGGCCTTGAGGAACACGCAGTGACTCGGAAACCGGAGTGCGGCAACTCTAGCGCAGACGCTCGTCAGCGTTAAGGACGGCCTGATGGCACGCTTTCGTCCGGGGCTACGCATGACGATACTGGTCGCGCTGTCTATTCCACTGACAGTGAGCTTGGGATTTTGGCAGATAGATCGCGCGGCGCAGAAACGCGCCATAGAAGTGGCGCGGCTCGCGAGCTACGGCGCGCTTCCAATCGACGAACATCAACTGCTGCGCGCCGCCGCGTTTGCGAGGGCGCGGCTCGACGGACGCTACGACGGCGCGCGGCAGTTTCTCGTAGACAACTACACCCGCCGAGGTGTGCCTGGATATGCTGTGGTCACAGTGTTCGAAACGATTGGTGGGCAGCGGTTGCTCGTAAATCGCGGTTGGGCTGCCGCCCCCGTGGCCCGCGAGCAACTGCCCGAAGCCCCTGCGCCGGAGAGGCGCATCCAGATCACCGGCGTGCTGTGGAATCCGAGCAAAGCCACAACCGACACAAGCGCATGGGACTCTGGATGGCCGAAGCGCGTGCAACATTTCGACGGCGAACGGATGAGTGGCGCCGCCGGCGGCGCGATCCCGATCGAGTTGAGACTCGAGGAAGGCCAACCGGGGAGTCTCATGCCGATCATCGTCGGTGAGGAAATGTCATCATCGCGGCATACGGGGTATGCCCTGCAATGGTTTGCGATGACCGCTGCGTTGGTGGCCGCGTTCATCGTTCTGGGCTTGCGGCGAGGACTTGAGGAGTGATGACTGAAATCCGTTCGATGCGACGTAACCGGATGTTGCTGGCCGGATTATTTGCAATCGCGATCGTGCCGTTGGCCGGCGCCTTTTGGTTGTACCAATCCTCTCGCTCGGCAGAGCCCTGGGCCACCACCAACCACGGCGAATTGCTCGATCCGATCGTTTCGATCAGCGATCTGAATTTGCGTGCCGTTGGCAGCGAAGAATCGATGATCAACAGCGGCCACTGGTGGCTGGTCGCCGTGGCTAGCGATGGTTGCGA
Source organism: uncultured Pseudomonadales bacterium (assembly GCA_964445675.1). Taxonomy (GTDB): domain Bacteria; phylum Pseudomonadota; class Gammaproteobacteria; order Pseudomonadales; family Azotimanducaceae; genus DATJGR01. The sequence goes on from CAYUMA010000547.1 coordinate 33,873, forward strand.
CGTCGAATGCCAGCGCGCCGTGCATCAGCTGCGCCAACTCCACATCCTGCTTGCCCGCGATGCCACGCGCGTGAAGCGAAGTTTCGTTGCCATCGGGAGTGAACCGCCGGATGCATCGCTCGCCAAGACGTATCCCGAGCTGGTGCTGTTCAGTGGCACCGCGGATTCGCTGCGCGCTGGCATCTACATTGTCGATCCGTTGGGAAACCTCGTGTTGCACTACGAATTCAACGATGCCGGCAAATCGGTGCTCTCCGATCTCAAGCGGTTGTTGAAGGTGTCTCACATTGGCTGACGGCGTGACGCGCGAAACAAGCTCGACGTGGCTGCGCCGCGGCGTCAGCGTCGCGGTGGGGCTGGCATTCGCCGTCGTTGTACTCGGTGCGTACACCCGCCTTGCCGATGCGGGACTCGGCTGCCCCGATTGGCCGGGATGTTACGGTTATCTGTCCGTGCCAGGTGTGGCAGCCAATGTCGAAACGGCTTCGGCACGGTTCCCGCACGCGCCGTTCGAGGCCCACAAAGCTTGGCCGGAGATGGTCCATCGGTACTGCGCGGGCACGCTCGGGCTGCTGATACTCGCTCTGGCGGTGCTCGCGGTGCGCGGCACCGCAGCTGGCCCACGCAAGTTGCCGTTCTTTCTGGTGGGATTGGTCGCGCTACAGGCGGCGTTTGGT
>CAYUMA010000548.1:0-2701 GCA_964445675.1 uncultured Pseudomonadales bacterium
CGAAGAGGGGCAATGGCAGCAGTGTCGCAACGCTTGCCGAAGACGCGTCGGGCGCGATCTCACCAGAACCGGGGACGACCGTCGCGGCGCGCGCATATCCGATGCGCGTCGATGGCGTGACGTTGTATGAATTGATCGACACGCCCGGTTTTCAGCGCGCGCGCGACGTCCTTGCGTGGCTGCGCGCGAACGATCGCGGCGCCGGCGCACGCGCGACGGTTGTCGCCGAGTTTGTGGAGCGCCACGCATCCGACCCCCGCTTTCGCGACGAATGCGAACTGCTGCGGCCGATTCTGCAAGGCGCCGGAATCCTGTACGTCGTTGACGGCAGCCGTCCGTACGGCCGCGAGTACGAACCCGAGATGGAAGTGCTGCGCTGGACGGGTCAGCCGCGATTGGCCTTGATCAACTTGATCGCGAGCGGCGATCATGTCGATGAGTGGCGCGCGGCGCTGTCGCAGTATTTTTCGATCGTGCGCGTGTTCGACGCGATGCGCGCCGACTTCGCACGGCGCATCGATCTGCTGCGCGCATTCGGCGCGATCGACGAGGGCTGGACCGCACAATTGAACCAGGCGGCGGATGCGCTCGCGCAGGATCGGCAGCGCCGCAAGTCGCGCGCGGCCGGCGAAATCGCCGACTTGCTGATCGCGGTGCTGACCGAGCGCGAGTCCGCCGCGTTACCCGACGCGGACGCCACGCCCAGCGTCGAAGCGGCGGCGCGCACGCGGCTGCGTCAGACCGTTAGCAAACGCGAGGCAGCCGCGCGGCGCGCGGTGGCCGAGATCTATCATCACGAGGGTCTCGAGGCGCGCGAGGCCGCAGCGGCATTCCTGACGGAAGATTTGTTTTCGCAGCGCAGTTTCAGCGTATTCGGCCTGTCGTCGTCGCAACTGGCGCTGACCGGTGCAGCGTCGGGCGCCGTCGCCGGCGGCGTGATCGACGCGATGCTGGGCGGCGCGTCGTTGTTTCTCGGCGCCGGCATCGGCGCGGTGATCGGCGCCGCGAGCGCGCTGGTCAGCGCCGATCGTCTCGCCAAGGTCGAAGTACTCGGTACGCCGCTCGGCGGCTTCGAGCTGCGGGTGGGACCGATCACCGATCCGAATTTCCCCTGGGTGATGCTCGGCCGCGCGCTGCTGCATCTGCGCCTGATCGCCGAACGCAATCACGCGCGGCGCGAAGCGCTGGTGATCGACGCGGACGTCGGCGCGCACCTCGCGGACACGATCGATTCCGGCCGGCGAGGTACTCTCGATAAAATATTCCGTTCGCTGCGCACGGAGCCATCGATTGACCGCACGGCGCGCACACAGCTGATCGAGACGATCGCCGCGTCGATCGAGACACCCTGATGGCTCGCATCCAACTGACAGACGCAACCGCAGTACCCGCGTCGGCGATCACGCTATCGTTCGTTCGCAGCACGGGCCCCGGCGGCCAGAACGTCAACAAGGTCTCGACCGCGGTGGAGCTGCGCCTCGATCTCGACGTGGCGCAATTGGCGCCCGCGGTGCGTGCGCGCCTCGAACGCATCGTTGGCAGTCGCTTGACGCTCAGCGGCGAGATCATCATTTTCGCGCAGCGCTTTCGCACGCAGAAGGCGAATCGCGAAGACGCGCTTGAACGCCTCGCCGAATTCGTCGCACGCGCGGAACGGCAACCAAAGCGTCGCGTCGCGACACGGCCGACGCTGGCGTCGAAGCAGCGGCGAATGACGACGAAGACGCGCCTGGGTTCGGTCAAGAAGCTGCGGGGCAAGCCGGGTTCAGACGACTGAGCCTCAACACCTGAACGCCACCTTGCCTTACACCTGTACGGATTGTACAGTTATCCCCGCATATACGAGGTGGCCCAAATGACCAGCAATCACAAACAAGGGGTGGAAGACGCCCGCAAGAATCTGCCCGTATTGCTTGAGCGCGCGAACCGTGGCGAGACGGTGATCATTACCAAGCGCGGCAAACCCTTCGCGGCAATCGTCCCGATTGAGCATGCCCCAAAGCGAGATCAGGGCGTGTCGCTGTCGGCGCTGCGCGGCACCGGCAAGGGGATGTGGGGAAAACGCGCGGCCGTTTGGGTCGAGCGTCTTCGCAACGAGTGGTGAATCTGTCTGAGGAAGGGATTCCGCACGGCGCCGTCGTGGTCGTGGATTCCGCGCCGATCATTTTCTACCTGGAAAATCGCTCCAAGTTTGCCGAACGGTTTGCACCGATCTTCGAAGCGGCCGAGAACGGCGAACTGGAGATTGCCATCTCCACGATTACCTTGGCGGAAGTGCTGGGAGGCCCGTTTCAGCACGGCAATGAATTACTTGCGGCGCAGTACGAACGCGCACTGACATCGGCGACGGGCTGGCGGGTGGTACCGGTGAGTCAGCAGATCGCGGTACAGGCGGCACGATTTCGCACCGTGTACAAACTCCGCTTGCCCGATGCAATTCAAGTGGCAACCGCAGTCGTCGTCGGTGCGCATGCGTTGGTCACGCACGACAAAACGCTTGCGCGGATAAAGGAAATGCGGGTTGTTGGCGTTTGAGCTCTTTGCTGGCGCGCCTTCGGCGAGAGCAGCCACCGCGAGATTCGGCGCCGGTGCGATTCTCCTCGATTGATCCTTCGAAGGGCGAGCATCACGCTATTCGAATCCCGGCCTGACCGTCGGCTTCACTTCCGCGATCGTCAGTAACGACTCCACACAGTCGCGA
>CAYUMA010000549.1:0-8835 GCA_964445675.1 uncultured Pseudomonadales bacterium
GCCGGGTCGATAGAGGGGCGCTTTGTAGGAGCGATCTCCAGATCGCGATCTGGAGATCGCTCCTACAAAGAAGCGCCTGTTGCTACGGCGCCGGCACTAACAGCGGTGTAAAGCCGAATACGCCCGTGCTGTCGGGGTCCACCTTCACACTCACCGCGCCGATCTCCGGCGCGCCATAGACCTCGAGCCGCGTGATGTTCGCGAACTGGCGCGGGTCGCCTTCGCCGCGCGTGACGAGGAACGGGCGGTCGATGCGGAACGTGTGCGAATCACCGTGCACGAGCAGTATCTGCCCCGCAAAGCGTTCGCCGGCGATTTTCAGCTCGGCAACGATCGGACCAAACGGGCCGTCGTCGGTGTCGTCGCCGTGCAGCATCTGCGCGTGCATCGCGATCACGACTGCCCGGTAACCGCCGTCGCGCGCGATGCGGAACGAATCCCGCATCCACGCAACGTTCGCGCGCATCCGCTCGTTCGCTTCGATCAGCGCTGCCTGATCCTGTGGCAGAAAATTGTTGTGCGAGCCGACGACGTGGACGGTGACAAACAGCACCCGGTCGCGTTGCCACCGCGCGTTCTCGACGAATGTCGTGTACGGCGACACGTCGCTCTGGCGCACCAGTGCCAGCGGATGCGCGCCGAGACTCTGCGGTCGCGCGAAAAAGACGCTGCGCACTTTCGCGAGCCGCTCGGCTGAATCGTAGCCACCCATGACGTTGCTGCGGCAGTCGACCCACTCGTTGTCGCCCGGTGTGTAGACGACGCCTTGCTGATAGAGGGCGAAGAACTGCTCGATCTGCGCGTAGTGCGCATCGTGACAATTGCCCACGCCCCAGAGGTCGCCGACGTGAATGCTGAACGCCGGTTTCGACGCATTGATCGCGCCGATCAACGCGCGATAGACCACATAGTCGCGCTCGCCGTTGTACGCGGTGTCGCCGAGCGCGACGAACGTAAACGGCTGCGCGTGACCCAACGACCCGGCGAATGCGACAACGATTGCGGCGACCGACCTGATCAGGTGTTTCATCTGGATTCCCCCCGGCGAAGGGCGGTATCGTACCGCCGCTTGTGCCGAGACGGAAAAGCGATCGTTGGAGGGGACCATGCGGATAACGAGGGGGCGCGAACTCTGTGCGTTGATTGTCGTCGTGCTGGCGCCAGGCCTCGTCGGTGCCGCCGACGTGGCGCCGATCGACAAATTCGAAGAAGTGGTCGTTGCGACCTACACGCACTCGGCGCCGGATTTCTGGCTGCAGTACCCCTACACGCTGCGCGCGTCGCCCCCGACCCGTAAAGGCGAAGTGTTCAACGCCGCAGGACCCAATAGAACGCCATCGCTCAACGTGATGGTGTTGCCGCGACCAGCCGAGCTGACGCTGGCGCAAGCCGCGCTCGCCGCCGCGAAACAGCTCGCGCCCAACGGCACCGTCAAGGCGCAGCGGACGGTCGACCTGGGCGGCACGCCGGGCGAAGAGGTCACGCTCGATTGGTCGATGCCGATCGGCATGGGTGTGGATTTGCGTTCGGTGCAGGTATCCGCATTCAACGGTGACGCCTGGGTGATTGTGACGGCCACCGACGGTCGCGTTGGGGACAGCCTCAGCGCCGAACTCACTGCGGCCGTCGATTCGCTGCGATTCGCGCCCGCCAGACCGTGAGCGAGGATTTCTGATTTCGGCAATCGTGGGCCGGTACAATGCCGCGCCGCCACGCGTTTTGATCCTCGATGAACCTGTTCGCCACGCATCCGCTCGGTTTCTCCGACCTCATCGAACAGGAACTGCTCGGCTGGGGTGCGCAGATCACGGCGCGCGCAACCGCTGGCATCGCGTTTTCCGGTTCGCTCGAATGCGCGTATCGCGCGTGTCTGTGGAGTCGCGTCGCAAACCGGATCCTGCTGCAGATCGCTACGTTCGACGCACCGGAGCCGGATGCGTTGTATTACGGGATCCAGCGCACCGCGTGGCTCGACCACCTCGAGCCCGAATGTTCGATCGCTGTCGACTTCACGACGACGCATTCGCAGATCAACCACAGCCTGTACGGCGCCCAGCGCGTCAAGGACGCGATCGTCGATCAAGTGCGCGACGCAACCGGCGTTCGCCCCAGTGTCGACATTGCGTCGCCCGACGTGCGCCTCAACGTCCACCTCGAGCGCGATGTGGCGTCGGTTTCGATCGACTTGTCCGGTGAGAGTCTGCATCGCCGCGGCTATCGCGCGGTCGCGGGACCCGCGCCGCTGAAGGAAAATCTCGCCGCGGCGTTGCTGCTGCGCGCCGGCTGGCCGCAGATCGCGGCCGCGGGCGGCGCGCTGCTCGATCCGATGTGCGGCTCCGGCACATTCGCAATCGAAGCGCTGCTGATTGCGGCCGACAGCGCGCCGAACCTCGCGCGCCCGCGTTTCGGCTTCGAACGCTGGAAGGGCCATCAAGCCGATGTGTGGGCGACACTGGTCGAACAAGCGCGCCAGCGCCGCGAGGCGGGTTTGCGGCGCGCACCGCCGATCTGCGCGAGCGACCACGATCCGCGCGCGGTTGAAGCCGCGCTGCGTAATGTCGCGGCGGCGGGCTTGACGCGGTTCATCAGCGTCGAGGTGCACGCGCTGCGCGACATCACGCCACCGACGCCGCGCGGTTTGCTGATCACCAATCCCCCATATGGCGAACGCCTCGGGCACGAAGATGATCTGCCGGCGTTGTTCACCGAACTCGGTGAGGTGCTGCGCAGCCGCTTCAACGGCTGGCGCGCGTGTGTGCTCGCACCGGACGCCGAACTCGGCTTCTGCACGCGCTTGCGGCTGAAGAAAAAAAACGCGGCGCGCAACGGCGCACTCGACGTCGTGCTGCTGACGTTCGACGTCGCGCCGCAGCGGACGCTGGCACCCCGCGTCGACGCCCCGCTACCCGCTCAAGATTCGCCGCAACCGGGCGCGCTCGACGCGCACGTCGAGGATTTCGCCAACCGCATCCGCAAGAACCACAAGCGGCTCGCAAAGTGGGCACGGCAACACGCGGTGAGCTGTTACCGCGTCTACGATGCGGACCTGCCGGACTACGCGTTCGCGGTCGATCTCTATCAGAGCGACGCGACGTGGCTGCACGTGCAGGAATACGCACCGCCCGCCGGCATCGATGCCGCACGCGCGCAGTTGCGGCGCGACTCGGTCGCCGCGGTGTTACCCGACCTCTTCGGCATCGATGCGCGGCAGATCGTCATGAAGACGCGCGAACGCCAGCGGGGTGCCACGCAATACGCGCGGCAGGACGATCTCGGTGAGTTCCATCGCATCGACGAAGGCGGCTGCGCCCTGCTCGTGAACCTGCGCGACTATCTCGATACGGGACTCTTTCTCGACCATCGCCTGCTGCGGCTGCGGATCCAACGCGAAGCACAAGGCAAACGCTTTCTTAACTTGTATGCGTATACCTGCGCCGCGACCGTGCACGCGATCCGCGGCGGCGCCGCGCGCACGACGTCGGTCGACCTGTCGAACACGTATCTGAACTGGGCGCTGCGCAATCTCGAACTGAACGCACGCGATCTTTCGAACCATCGCCTGATACGCGCGGACTGCAAGGCCTGGATCGATGACGCCCTGCAGGACGACGATCGCTACGATCTGATCCTGCTCGACCCGCCATCGTTTTCGAACTCGAAATCGACCGAAGGCACGCTCGACATCCAACGCGATCACGTCGGGCTGATTCGCGCCTGCGTGGGCCTGTTGGCGACCAACGGCGCGCTGTATTTCTCGACCAACCTGCGCGGTTTCAAGTTCGACGCGGCGGCGCTCGTCGACCTCGTCTGCGATAACATCACGGCGGACACGATCGACGAAGACTTCCGTCGCAGTCCGCGCATTCATCATTGCTGGAAGATTCAATCGACACTGGAGGCACTGGCCTGATGAGAATCGGCATTCCAAGGGAGATCCATATCGGTGAACGCCGGGTCGCGGCAACGCCGGAGACGGTCGAACAGCTCGCCAAGCTCGGCTACACCGTTGCGGTGCAAAGCCGGGCCGGCGCGGCCGCGGCGTTCACCGACGACGCCTACCGGCAGGCGGGCGCCGAAATCGCGCCTACCGCGCGTGCGTTGTGGGCGGCCGCCGATGTCGTGCTGAAAGTCCGCGCACCGGAGCCGGACCTGCGCATGGGTGTCCACGAAGCCGCGTTGTTGCGCGAAGGCGCAACGCTGATCAGCTTCATCTGGCCCGCGCAGAGTCGCGATCTGATGGACCGGCTCATTGCGCGCAAGGCGACGGTGTTGGCGATGGACTGCGTGCCGCGCACATCGCGCGCGCAGAAGCTCGATGCGCTCAGTTCAATGGCGAATATCGCCGGTTACCGCGCCGTCATCGAAGCGGCGCAGTATTTCGGCCGCTTCTTCATGGGCCAGATCACGGCCGCGGGCCAGGTACAACCGGCGAAGGTGATGGTGATCGGCGCCGGCGTGGCGGGCCTGGCGGCCATCGGCGCCGCACGCAGCCTCGGTGCAATCGTCAGAGCGTTCGACGTGCGGCCCGATGCCCAGGAGCAGATCAAGAGCCTCGGCGCGCAGGTGCTCAAGCTCGACCTTGTCGAAGACGGCGCCGGCGCCGGCGGCTACGCGAAGCAGATGAGTCCGGAATTCATCAAGGCCGAGATGGACCTGTTCGGCCGTCAGGCGATGGAAGTCGACATCATCATCACGACGGCGCAGATCCCCGGCAAGCCCGCGCCAAAACTCATCACGGCGGGCATGATCGAGTCGATGACCGACGGCGGCGTGGTCGTTGATCTTGCGGCGGAACAAGGCGGCAACTGTGACCTGACGGTCCCCGGCGAGGTCATCGAACATTCCGGTGTCACGATCATCGGCTACACCGATCTCGGCAGCCGGCTGCCGACGCAGGCGAGCCAACTGTATGCGAACAATCTGCAGCACCTGCTCACCGAACTGACGCCGGCCAAGGACGGTCGCATCGTCGTCGACATGAACGACGACGTGATTCGCGGCGCCACCGTCGTGCACGAAGGCAAGCTGACGTGGCCGCCGCCGGCGCCGAAAGTTCCAATGGTGATGCCGTCGGCGGCGGCCGCCGCGGTCGACAAACCCAGGCTCAACGCGCCGCCGAAACGCGGTCCGATCCGGGCGCGCAGCGCCATTGCGTTGTTGGTGATCGGCGCGATCGCGCTCGCGGCAATCGGCGCCGGCGCGCCGCCGCTCTTCATGCAGCATCTGACGGTGTTCGTGCTCGCGTGCTTCCTCGGTTTCCATGTGATCTGGAACGTGACACCGGCGCTGCATACGCCGCTGATGAGCGTCACCAACGCGATCAGTGGGATCATCGTCATCGGCGCGCTGCTGCAGATCGGCAATGGCTCGTGGCTCGTCAAGGCGCTCGCGGCAGTATCGGTGCTGATCGCCACGATCAACGTCTGTGGCGGTTTCTGGGTGACGCACCGCATGTTGAAGATGTTCCACCGGAACTGACGGAACCACTATGGCGATCGGTTACATCATCGTTTCCTACCTCGGCGCCGCGATCCTTTTTATTCTGAGTCTCGGCGGGTTGAGCAAGCAGGAGACCGCACGGCGCGGCAACGTCTATGGCGTGCTCGGCATGGCGATCGCGGTCGCCGCGACCGTGTATGGCGTGCAGTTCGGCGGCCTCGTCGTGCTGATTCCGGCGATGCTGATCGGCGCCGCGATCGGCGGGTCGGTCGCAGCGCGCGTCGAGATGACGCAGATGCCGCAACTGGTTGCGATGCTGCACAGCTTCGTCGGCCTCGCCGCGGTGCTGGTCGGCATCTCGAGTTACGTCGACCCCGATGCCCGGTTCACCGGCATCGAGCAGACGATTCATCACGTCGAGATTTTTATTGGCGTGTTCATCGGCGCAATCACGTTCACCGGTTCCATCGTCGCGTTCGGCAAACTGCAGGGCACGCTATCCGGCAAGCCACTGTTGCTGCCGCTGCGGCACGTGTTGAATCTCGTCGCGCTGACGGCCGCGCTGTGGCTCGGCTACGAGTTCGTCGGCATGCCGACCGGCGCCGGCGGTATGGTGGCGCTGCTCGCGATGACGCTGATCGCGATGGTGATGGGCGTGCATCTGGTCGCCGCAGTCGGCGGCGCCGATATGCCGGTGGTCGTCAGCATGCTGAACAGCTATTCGGGCTGGGCCGCGGCCGCGACCGGGTTCATGTTGTCGAACGACCTCTTGATCGTGACCGGCGCGCTGGTCGGATCGAGCGGCGCGATCCTCTCGTACATCATGTGTCGCGCGATGAATCGCAGTTTCGTGTCCGTGATCATGGGCGGCTTCGGTACCGCCGGCGACTCGGCCGTGGCGGTTCCGCAAGGCAACGTCGTTGCGACCAGCGCGCAAGACGTCGCCAACGCGCTGCGCGCCGCGAAAGAAGTGATCATCGTGCCGGGCTACGGGATGGCGGTGTCGCGCGCGCAAGCCGAGGTCAGCGATGTCACGCAGCGGTTGCGCGACGAAGGCGTCAACGTGCGTTTTGGCATTCACCCGGTCGCCGGCCGCCTGCCCGGACACATGAACGTGCTGCTCGCCGAAGCAAATGTGCCGTACGACATCGTGCTCGAGATGGACAAGATCAACGCGGACTTCGCGAACACCGACGTCGTGCTCGTCATCGGCGCGAACGACATCGTCAATCCGGGTGCGCTCGAAGATCCGAAAAGTCCGATCGCCGGTATGCCGGTGCTCGAAGTGTGGCGCGCGCGCACCGTCGTGGTGTTCAAGCGCAGCATGGCCACCGGCTACGCGGGTGTCGACAATCCGCTTTTCTACAAACCCAACACGAAGATGCTGTTCGGCGATGCAAAGGCGATGCTCGCGGGGATCCTCGCGCATATTCCGGCGTAGCGAATGCTCGGGTTCGTTGGAGTAGACTCGCGCCACACCGATCGAGAGGCGCCACCATGCTGCTACGTTCTCTGCGTATCCCGAAGACCGAATTCGAAGCCGGCACCGGCTGGACGTTGAAGCCCGAAGGCGCCTGCCAGGGCGACGTGTGTATTGCGTTGTCACAACGCAGCGGCGACATCGTCGACGTGAAGCGCATCGCCAACGACATCGGTATGCCGCTCGTCGAGGCGCGCGAACACGGTCTGTGGGCGCTCGGGCCGGCGGCGATCGGTTCGCGTGCGCTCGCGAGTGCCGAAGCGCCCGAGTTACGCCTCCCCGATCTCAGCGGCAAGGAATTCGCGCTATCGAGCCTGCGCGGCCAGAAGGTGCTGCTGTACGCGTGGGCCCCTTACTGAGGCTGTTCCGGCGACCTGCCCGTGTGGCAGGCATTGCGAAACGAGTTTCATCCCAAGGGCTTTGAACTCGTGACGGTGGGTCTCGATACGCTTGGCGCCGAGGGGTGTCGCGCGTTCATCGAAGCCGCAAAGCCACAGCATCCGTCGCTGCTCGATCAACATCACGTGCTCGCGGATCTCTTCGGCGTCATCAACATCCCGAGCAGCGTGTGGATCGACGAACGCGGCATGATCGTGCGTCCGGTCGAAGCCGCGCCCGCGCCGCCGCAGATCCCGCGTGCGACACCGCGCGTCAACCTGCCGAGCGAACTGCCGCCGCGGTTCGTCGACATCATGACGGAGGCCGCGAAGATCAAGCACGATGCGCAGGCTTATCACGCGGCGCTGCGCGACTGGGTCGACAACGGTGCGTCGAGTCGGTTCGCGCTGAAACCCGATGCGGTCGTCGAACGCTCGCGCCCGCGCGACGATGCGAAGGCGCGCGGTCACGCGCACTTCGCGCTCGCGACACAACTCGAGATCGACGGCCATCACGCCGCCGCGGTGCATCACTTCCGGGAGGCGCATCGCCTCGTGCCGGAGAGCTGGACGTTCCGGCGTCAGGCGTGGTCGCTCGAGAAGGTCATCGACGGTCCGCTCGCGCGATTCTGGCAGGGACCGGATCCGGCGAAGCCGAACGACTGGCCGTACGAAGGCGATTGGCTGGCGGACGTGCGACGAGAAGGTGCTGAGAACTACAGCGAGACGTGGCGGCCGTGAGGTGCGCTCGTAGGAGCGATCTCCAGATCGCGATCGAACTGCGAAAATCGCGATCTGGAGATCGCTCCTACAGGTCATCCACTACTTAGTGTTCCTGCGCGCTGGTCGCGTACTCCAGCAGCGTCTCGAGCGCGACGAACTCGAGTGTCTTGGCGCTGGTCGCTTCGAGCACGACGCGCGGCGCCGCACCCGCTTCGAACGCCTCGACCCAACGCGCGGCACACAGGCACCACTGATCGCCGGGCTTGAGTCCCGCGAATCCGAATTCCGGGTGCGGCGTCGACAGGTCGTTGCCGGCACTGCGCGAAAACTCCAGGAATTCCCGCGTCGTCTGCACGCACACGCTGTGCACGCCGACGTCCGAATCATCGGTGCGGCAGCAACCGTCGCGAAAGAACCCGGTCAGCGGGGCCACGCTGCAGGTCCGCAACGGCCCGCCGAGGACGTTGATCCCGCGGGGCGCAAATGCTCTTTGTTCACTCATGGTGTATCTCGGACGGTGCCAGGCGTTGCATTCCTTGCATTATTGCACTATTCACAAACGCTTAGTCCCACTCGCCCGATTCAACGGAGCACACTCGATGACCATCAAGCGCCTGCACGTCGGCCCCCGCCTCTCTCAAGTGGCGATCCATGGCAACACCGTCTACACGGCGGGCATCGTCGCGGGCGACCCGACCGCCGTCGCGGCCGGGCAGCCTCGTCAGATTCTCGGGCTGATCGCCGGCTATCTCGCGGAAGCCGGCACCGACAAGAGCACATTGTTGAACGGGACGATCTGGCTCGCCGACATCAAGG
>CAYUMA010000550.1:0-1723 GCA_964445675.1 uncultured Pseudomonadales bacterium
CGAGGGCGCGCGCAAGTTCAAAGGCGGGCAACGTCCGCCCGGTGGCCAGCGACCTCCGCAATGACAGTTGCCAGTTAACAGTTGCCAGTTAGCAGTTTTGAGTTAGAGACGCCGAGACCCTTATGAGCATTCCGCGCATCGCCATCGAACGCCCCGTCACGATGTTCATGATCAGCCTGGTGATCATCCTGCTGGGCAGCATCTCGTTGACCCGGCTGCCGGTCGACCTCATGCCCGACACGCAGATGCCCACCATCTCGGTGAGCGTCACCTATTCTGGTGTTGGTCCTCTGGAGATGGAGGAACTAGTGACGCGGCCGATCGAGCAGGCCGTGAGCGCCGTGGCCGGACTCGAGCGCGTCGACTCGACCTCGTCGGAGGGCCGAGCCAACGTCCGCCTCAACTTTGCATGGGGGACGGACCTCAGCGAAGCGGCCGACGAGGTGCGCACGCGCGTCGACCGCGTCCGCGGCCGCATGCCGGAGGATGCCGACGCGCCGACGGTCTACAAGTTCGACTCGACGGCGATGCCGATCATGGGCATCGGCGTCGAAGGCGACTTCGACCCGGTCACGCTGCGCGAGCTGGCGCAGAACGACCTGTCGCCCCGCCTCGAGCGCGTCGGGGGCGTCGCCGCCGTCACGATCAACGGCGGACTGCGCCGCCAGATTCGCGTCGACCTGTCGCGCGAGAAGATCACCGCGCTCAACCTCCCGCCCGACCGCATTGTCCAGATTCTGCGCACCGAGAACCAGAATATTCCGCTGGGCGAAATCAACGACGCCGACCGCACCCTGTTGCTGCGCAGCCCGGGCCAGTTCACCAACGTCGACGAGATCCGTAACCTCGTCGTGATGACCCGCGACGGCGTGCCGGTCTACCTGCGCGACATTGCCAACGTGCGCGACACCACTGAAGACCGCCGCTCCTTCATGCGGATCAACGGCGCACCCGGCATCCGCATGCAGGTCACCAAACAGTCGGGCACCAATACCATCCAGGTCGCCGACGGCGTGAAGAAGGAGGTCGAGCGCATTAATGCCGACGTCAGCGGCATCAAGCTGCAGATTCTCGACGACCAGTCGAAGTTCATCGCGCGCGCGATCGGCAGCGTGACCGAGCACGCCCTGCTCGGCGGCCTGCTCGTGATCGCCATCATCTTCCTGTTCCTGCGCGACCTGAAGTCGACGTTCATCATCTGCACGTCGATTCCGGTGTCGGTCATCGGTACGTTCGCGCTGCTCTACTTCGGCGGCTACACCCTCAACACTTTGACCTTCGGCGGCTTGGCGCTCGGCATCGGCATGATCGTCGATGCGGCCATTGTCGTGCTCGAGAATACCTATCGCCATCTCGAAATGGGCAAGGACCGCATCACCGCGGCGATCGACGGCAGTGAAGAAGTGTGGTCCGCGATTCTGGCGTCGACGCTGACCCACATCGCGGTGTTCGTCCCGATGCTCTTCCTCACCGGCGTGTCGAGCATCATGTTCGGCCAGCTCGCCGCCGTCGTCTCGTTCTCGCTGGCCATGTCGCTGCTGGTCGCCGTGACGATCGTCCCGGTGCTGTGCTCTCGGCTGCTCGATCCGCCGCAGACCCAACACGCCGGCGCGGGCTTCTTCGCGCGGATCAACCGCAAGATCGACGGCGCGCTCAACAGCCTCGACGAGTTCTACGCGCGCATGCTGCACCGGGCGCTGGTGCATCGCCCGACGGTGTTTGC
>CAYUMA010000551.1:0-3719 GCA_964445675.1 uncultured Pseudomonadales bacterium
CGAAGGTTTCAACCTGTGGCTCGCGGGTCAACTCGCGGGCGCGCGGCGTTTTGTCGAACTCGCGTCGGGACATTGGTTGCGCGATGCGCAGACGATGTACCCGGAACTCGCGTTCTACGATTGTCACGCGTGCCATCATCCGATGGACGACGCGCGCTGGTCCGCGCGCGCCGGGGTTGCCCCGGGAAGTTTGCGTCTGCAGACGGATGCGTTGCTGATCCTGCAGGCGACCAGCGCCGCGCTCGATCCCGCGGGCGTCGCCGCACTTGCGAATGCGACGAACGCATTTGTGCGCGCGGGGCAGCGCAATGAGAAGGCCGTTGGCGAGGCCGCAGCGCAGATCGAAGCGTGGCTCGCGGCGCGCGCGGGTGATTGGAGCCGACGCACATTCAGCAAGGCGCAGATCGCCGACGTGCGCCGCAGTCTCGTGCGATATGCGGCGGAGGGTCGTATGGGTGATTTCGCCGCCGCGGAGCAAACGTTCCTCGGCGTTGAGAGCGCGAGCCTGCACCTCGGTGACGCCGATCGCTTGCACGGTGCGCTCGACGCACTATTCAACTCGGTTGCGGACGACGCGACATTCAATCCGGGCAAATTCGCGAGCGCCGCAAAAGCTCTGCAAGGAGCACTGTGACCCATGGTGCAGTTCGCGTCGTATAGTCACGCCGGACGTGTGCACGGCGACAACGAGGACGCGATCGGTAGCGACGCAGGCCGAGGTCTGTGGCTCGTTGCGGATGGTATGGGTGGGCATGCCGGCGGCGAGGTTGCGAGTGCAATCGTGCGCGACACCGTGCTGCAGCACGCAGACCTGTCGCTGACGAATGCAGTCCTTGCCGCGCATCGCGCCGTTGCGACGAATGCGTCGACGGACGAGCGCCTGCGCGGCATGGGCTCGACGGTCGTTGCCGTTGCGTTGCATGGCAGCGCTGCCGAAGTGGTTTGGGTCGGCGACAGTCGCGCGTATCTGTGGCGTCGCGGGAACCTCACGCTGATCAGTCGGGACCACTCGTACGTGGAACTGTTGCGCGACGCGAATGCGTTGACCGAAGCCGAGGTCCGCGCGCATCCGCAGCGCAACCTCGTGACGCAGACACTCGGCCACGGGGACCCGATTCCCGGTTCGGCACATGTGCGGCTGCACGCGCGCGATTGGCTGATTCTGTGCAGTGATGGGCTCAACGACGAGCTGACCGACGACGAAATCGCGGCGCTGTTGCGTGATTGTCGTGTGCCTGATGCGGCAGTCGCGAAACTCGTCGACGGCGCGCTCGCCCGCGGCGGCCGCGATAACGTCAGCGTCGTCATCGTCGCTGTATCCGCTGCCGACGTTCCGACGCGGCGGCGCAGACTGTGGCGGTATCTGCAGCCGCAACCGTGGTTTCCCGCGGCGATCGGCGCAATGCTCGCGTTGTTGCTTGGTTCGTTGTGGTGGGCTTCGTTAAAATTTCTCTAACTGCTGCGAGAACGTCATGACTGGATTCATGCTGAAAGGACCGGGCGGCAAGTCAGTCGAACTGACGCACCGTACGGTCGCGGGTCGCAATCCGGATTGCGACATCGTGCTCGTTGAAGGACATCCGTCACGGCGCCACGCGCAAATCATCGCGCGCGACGGCGGCGCATGGCTCGAAGATCTGGGGTCGGCGAACGGCACCTTCGTCAACGATCACAAGATCAAGGCGCCGGTGCAGTTGTCCCACGGTGATCGCATCCGCTTCGATGCGGAAGTCTGGGAGTTCACGGCGCCGGCCATGCTGGCAGCGACGGTCGTGCGTTCACCAGCAGCGCTTGCCGAAACGGTGATTGCAAAGTCGGTGCAGATGCCAAAAGCGCCGGGCAGTTGGGCCGATCCGGAACTGAAGGACGGGCAGGGCACCAAGCTGTTCGCGCCGAAGGATCTGCAGAACATGCTGCAGGGCCCAGGCAGCGGCGCACTCGAGACCATCGATGCGCCGCACCTGCGCGTCGTTTCGGGACGACTCGCGGGCGCAACGCTGAAGCTCAAGGCGAATCTGGCGACCAACGTCTGGGACATCGGCAGCGATCCTGGGAAAGACATCGTGCTTCCCGACGACGGCGTCTCGGGTTTTCACGCGAAGATCGTCAACGAAGCAAGCCGCTGGAAATTGATCGATCAGATGTCTGCGAACGGCACGTTCGTCAATGGCGCGAAAAGCAACATCAGCTATCTCGCATCCGGTGATCGCGTCCGCTTCGGACCGATCGACTGCGTGTTTCAGTTGCCCGCCCGCGCGAATCAGCCAGCGACCGCGCGCAACAAGCGCGCGTGGATCATCGCAGCGATCGCGTTTGTGCTGACTGCCGCGGTGCTGGCGATAGTGCTGAACGGCTGACGGTCCGAGTGATCAACCGCGCCATGCTCCATGCGATTATGCGCATAATACATATTATGTTAAATAGGTGCCTCGCGTTGCAGATGTTGCAGATGTTGCAGAAAGGCATGAGGCATGCGGTCCCCTCGCGGGAACAAACGAACTCAGGTGAATCGTCGAGGATCGAGACCCAGGTAGCGCCGGGTTACTTCGACGCGAGCTTCGCCTTCGGAACGGCGATGTCGTATCGCTCTTCGACCTGGGGGTCTTTGCGAATCGTCTTCTCCGACGTGAACAGCAACTTCTTGCCGGTCGCATCGTAGACGCGCAGATAAAGTTCGGGACTCGCTTCCATGATGCCGAAGTCCGCCGAGGAGTAGTTGATCCTGAAGGTACCGGCGGCATCGGTGATCGCGGTGCCGAGTTTGTCATCCCAGATGAGGTCTTTATCGAACGCTTTTACCTGCAGTCCCGCTATCGGCTTGCCCGATTCCAGTTCGACGATGGTACCGATCACGCGCATTTGGGATGACTCACGAAAAGTTCCCGAATCCTATGACGCGGTATTTCACCGTGCAAGCGGTATCCATCGGTTTCAGTTCCTGTTGAGATCACGAGTTCATTTCATTCGTACATGCGAGGTTCAAGCGTGAAGTTCGCGCGGGTCGTAATCGCAATCGCCGTTGTGTGGATCAGCTTCGCGGTCGCCGCAAAACCCCCGACCGATACGTACCGCGTGTCCGGACTCGAACAACCCGCGGAGATACTCGTCGATGAATGGGGTGTTCCGCACATCTATGCGGCCACGCACTACGACGCGTTCTTCGTCCAGGGATTCAACGCAGCACGCGACCGACTGTGGCAGATCGATACGTGGCGCCGGCGCGGCCTTGGAGAATTGTCAGCGGTTCTGGGTGGCGCATATGCCGCGCAGGATCGCGCGGCGCGGTTGGTGTTGTTCCGCGGCGACATGTACCGCGAATGGCTCGCGTACAGTTCTGATTCGAAGCGCATCGCCGAAGCATTCGTCGCGGGAATCAATGCATTCGTCGATCTCACGCAGTCGCAGCCGGCGCTGCTGCCGCCCGAATTCGAATTGCTCGGGTATCGGCCCGCGCATTGGTCCGCGGCTGATACGGTGCGCATCCGCGGCAACGGCTTGTGGCGCAATCTAACGGCCGAGGTTGATCGCGCACGGATCCTGTGTCGACTCCCGGCGGCGCTCGATTCGCTACACAAGCGACTCGAACCAGATTGGAACTTGATCGTGCCCGATGGCGTCGATCTGTGCGCCCTGCCGCCGCAGGTACTCGACGTCTATCTGCTCGCAAAAGCGCCGGTCTCTTTTACGGAGCCCGCCAACTCCGGCGCGCAGACGCGCGC
>CAYUMA010000552.1:0-3927 GCA_964445675.1 uncultured Pseudomonadales bacterium
GGCGGGTATCCGGTGACGCTCGATGCGCGCATTCCGCGACGATTCGGGCGCGGGCCCTGGCGTCACGGCGACATGCTCGGCTACACCTCGCCCGGTGCGGGGACGTCGATCGTCGACGTCCGCATCAACTGTCCGCCGGAGATCACGCTGCATCGGCTGCGTTGCGGGTAAGGGGCGGGGTCAGGGTAACTTCTCGCCGCGAGAAGTTACTCTGACCCCGGCGGGAACCGGGGCCAGCGATGCGAGGTAGGCCGAAATATTCAAGACGTCCTCTGCCGACAACCCGGCAACTACCGATCGCATCTGGATCGCCATCGATCCCCGTCTCGTACCTCGCTGAAAGTCGTACAACTGACGCGCGACATAGCTCGGTGAGCGACCGCGAATAGCCGGAAACATGTCGAGGCCGTTGAGATCCTGTCCATGACAGGTCGCGCATGGCGTGGTTCTGCCAGAACCCGTGAGCACCAGCGTTTCGCCGTTGGCAACAGCACCAAGCGGCACGTAGGCGACAAACCCCGAGCGCGGATCACGTAGCAGCTCGGTGCGTTCGGTGTCCTCCGGCATCTCGATGATCCGCCCTCCGATGGGTTCGGCACCCGCATTCGTACCTTCGAGTCTCACATGCATACCGCCCTTGACCTGTGTCGTCGGCACGGTGGCGGTCTCGACGACATTGATCCAACGCGTCCAGGGCATCGAGCTGAAATACGCCGCCGCTGCCTGCGTTTCCTCCTCGGTCATCCCCTGCGCGATCCCGATCATCATGCTGGTGTTGGACTTCAGCGCGTTCGCGCTGTGTCTCGAACCGTTACGAAAATCTCGGATCTGCTGAACGATGTAATCCTTCGAAAGCCCCGCGATGCCCGCGTTCTCGGGGCGGCCTTTGCCGTTGGGGTAGTGGCACAGCGCGCACGCGATGACTTCCGGCTCACGGCCGGCTGCGACGATCGGCGGCATGGTCGGATGATCGTCCGGGAACCAATCTGCCGGACCGTAGATATTCATGATCTGCCGGAGGGTGAACGAGTGATTGCTTCCCGGAAGGGTGTGTAGAGTCGGATCATCGGGCGCATTCGGCGGCACCGCGTATGCCCATCCAAGCTCTTCGGCTCGCGCCAGGCTAGCTGCGCTGACCAGCAGGAACGCCAATGCAAGATACGCTGTGGCTTGAGGCAATCTGCTCTCCAACAGTTCGGGTAGAGAACGGGGTCAGGGTTGAGAATGGGGTCAGAGTCACTTCTCGCGGCGAGAAGTGACTCTGACCCCGAATACCAGCTAGTCGCGGCGCGCTCGATACGACCACGGCGGCTCGAATGACCCCTGCCAGACCCCGACGCGCTCTTGGCGCGCCAGCAGCGCTTCTTGTTCGAGGTATTGGCGGCCGATGCCAACCGCCAGCGCATGACCCGCCCGCACCATGCGGCCCGACAAACTGTTGCGTCGATCCGATGCAATGAAGGCGTCCCGGTTGGCCGGAGCCACTGCTTGCACCGGCAATAGATTGCAGGACCCTACGATGCGCGATTTGCTGACGGCGAACAGCGGTAGACAGACGATCGTCTGACCGGCGAGCAGACGCTGAAGTTCGCGCGTGGCGGCGCGGCCACAGGCATAGTCTGCGCCGTCGCGATCCATACACATCTGATCCGGCTCCATTGCATCGATGCCGATCAACTGCACCTCGATGCCGTTGACGAACAACGTCTCGCCGTCGATGGCGCTGGCGATCGCCGGACCGAGCAAGCCGTCGCTTTGATTGCTCGGGTTGCGGAATTGATCGACGTTGTTGATCCCGGCGACCGAGACGATGAGCGCAATGGCGAGCAGAACACGCGCCCAACCAAATTTGAAGGTACTGCCGTGCAGGCGTTCGAGAATATCGTCGAGCGGCCCGTCGATGGCGCGCACGCCGTAGGTGATGACAGCGACGGTCGCAAGACCGAACAGGGTGAGTTCCGGCAGGTCGAAATCGGAAATCGACGCGCCTTGTTGCACCGCCGACGACAGTGTAAAGGCGATGCTGTTGCCGAAGAATATCGACCAGTTGATCAACAACACGGAACTGCCGGTGCTCATCTTGAACGGGCGGTGGTTGTCGGGATGGAAGATGTTCAACACCGGCGGATTCAACGTGAATATTTCTTTCACGGTCTGATACGGCAGGTGGCTTTCGCCGAGCACCTGCTCGAGCATGCGTAAACGATTTGACGTCAGCCAGAAGACGAACGCGGCGAAGCCGAGGCTTGCAACGGGCAGGATCGATTTGGGAATGCGATATTCGCCAATGAAGATCGAGTCGGCTGCCACATTGCTGGCCAACTGGTTCAAGCCGGCGAAGAGTATCGTCAGGATGGTTCCGCCGATGCTGATCCAGAAGATCGTCGACAATGCGTCGATGGATCGGATCAGCGAAGCGGCCTGAATGCTCAGGGGTTGCACCTGGGCCACGTTATCGAGCTGCTGAGCATCACTCACGGCGTTCCCTCAGACCGTAACCTGGCATAGGCGAGGACACCGATATCGGCAATCGCACGGCGTTCCTCGGGCACTGCGTATGCCCATCCATGTTCGTCGACTCCGGCCCGCGCCCGGCTAGCCGCGATGACCAGCACGCACGCCGACGCAAGATACGCTGTGGCTTGAGGCAATCGGGTCTCCAACGGTTCGAGGCTCTCGAACCCGTGACAGAGTTTCATCGGGCTCCGGATTCGCGTCAACGCGCGATCCGGTTGCAGTGATCTGCGGGTTAAGAACGGGGTCAGAGTAACGTCTCGCCGAAGTTAAGAACGGGTCAGAGTAACTTCTCGCGGCGAGAAGTTACTCTGACCCTGTTCCCGCTCGTCACTGGGTTGCGGTGATCCTCCCGACGACTCAAGATCGATCCGATCCCGCCAGGTGGACGTGAACATGGCCAAACTGCAACCGATCGAAGTTCCACGCGTCGACTACGGGCCGGAAGAGGCGGCGATGGTGCGGTATCGCGAAGAAGGCGAACGCCGCGCGGCGGCGCTGCGCAATCGCGGGCCGATCCGCTTCGACCTGCACGGCAATCTCGATCCCGCGATTGTCGACGCGTACTCGCGCTGCGGCTTCTACATTTTCGAGCGCGTGCTCAAACAACCCGAACTGGACGACATCGAACGCGACGTTGCAGATATGTTGGCGCGCGCGCCGGTGACGCGCGGCGCGCCGCTCGATCGCCAGGGTCGCCCGGCGCTCGGCACCGATAACAAGGCGCCGACGATCAGCTGGGTCCGGCCGTTGTCGGATCCGCTCGGCGGCACGAAGTACGCGAACGGCCGTCACCCCGCGAAGATGTTCGAACCCGCGGCGCCGGCCGAGGCGCCGGAACACGTCGTGCAGCTGATCCTCGGTTCGCTGCAGTTCTCCGACGCGTGCCTGCGCGTGTACGGTCACCCGCAACTGCTCGCCGTCGCCGCCGCGATCAACGGCCCCGACTTCGCGCCCTTCAACGAAGCGGTGTGGATCAAACAGGCGCGGCTCGGCGGTTCGGTCGCGTGGCATCAGGACGGCTGGACGCATTGGGATTCCCCGCAATTCGACGAAGGCACGCACGGCTTCAACTTCATGGCGCAGCTCTACGGCTGCAACGCCGTCAACGGTCTGTGGGTCGTGCCGGGTTCGCATCGAACGGGCAAGGCCGACATCAAAGCGCGAGTTGACGCGGCGGGTTCCGATCGCCTGCCCGACGCGGTGCCGTTGATCTGCGCGCCCGGCGACGTCGCGATCTGCAATCGTCAGGCGATTCACGGCTCGTTCGCGAACACCAGCGACGACGTGCGCGTGACGATCAACTTCGGCTTTCATCGCCGCGCGTCGGTGCTCGGTGTCGAGAGCGGCGGTATTCTGCCACATCGCAGACGAATTCAACACCCGTTTCCGGTTCGCTGCGTAGTCGCGTCA
>CAYUMA010000553.1:0-2864 GCA_964445675.1 uncultured Pseudomonadales bacterium
AGTTTCCGTTCCAACTACAGATGTCTTGGCGCCCCCATTGACTGAGCGTGTACAACCAAATCGCGTCGAGATCACGGACCGCTTCCGTGGCTAGGATCCCGATCAAGTCGCGAACACGCGACGGGCCTGCCCGAGCGGCGAGGCCCACTATCCCGCCAGGCCTTCCTTTGGATAGCGATTGGCTTCCAATGCCGCGCGCATCTGCGTGTGGCGCCGTCGATCGATGCGATAACCCGCGTAAAAACACGCGGCGATGATGCCGGGTACGATCGCGACGGGTGAGTCGATCAACCCGAGAGTCCAGAGCGTCTCTTCGCTCACGGCGCCGGGTTTCGCTTTTTCGGGGAAATCGATCAAGTCGAGGCATATGCCGGCAATGAAGTGACCGAGCGCATTGTCGGCCTTGGCGAAGAAACTGCGCGCCGAATAGAGGATTCCTTCCTGGCGGCGGCCGCAACGCAGTTCGTTCTCGTCGGCCACATCGGCGAGAGCGGACATGACGCTGATGTTGAGGATGCTGCCGCCCGCGGCACCGAGCGCCGACATCGCAACAAGCGTAGGTAGCAGCACAGCAGCGCCGTTGTCCGGAAACCAGCCCAACATCCGCAATACGATCGGCAACGCCGGAAAGATCGAAAGCGCAACAGCGGTCACCACGATGGTGCCGCGCTTGTCGAAGATCCGGTGCAATGGCGCGGTAAAGAGGAATCCTGCGATGTAGCCGAAAAACGTGCCGAAGACGTAGTAGCGGATCTCGCCCGGCACGAGCTCCCAATAATAGGTGTTGATGTAGAGGCCAAACCCGGCGCGCACTCCGAGCATCACTGAGAGAAAAAAGAACCCGATCAGAAGAAAGAGGTAGTTCCGATTCGAAAACGCCGACAAGAGATCGCTGCCGAGGGCGCGTGCGCTGAAGCGTGGCAGGTCGGGTGGGGACTTCGGCAGGAACGGAATCCGATCGCGTGTATACCAGGCTGATGCATAGAGGATGACGAGCACGATGAGCGCGGCGACGAGCGCGAACCCCGGATAAGCATCGGGGTTCAGCAATCCGTTGGCGAATTCGGCGGTCGCGCCAAAGGCAAACGTGAGTGCACACCAGTAGCTGCCAGCGCCACCGATCCAGCCGAAGAAGTTGTTGTAACTCATGACCTCGGAGCGTTCGGTGTAGTCGGCCGAGAGTTCACCGCCGAGCGCCAGGTGCGGCACGTGGAATACCGCCATGAACGAGCGCAGCGTGATCGCGAAGGTCGTGAACCACGCAAAGAGCGCACCATCGGATAATCCGGCCGGCGGATTGAAGATCGCGATATACGACAACGCGACCGGAATCGGCGCGACGAACATGAAGGGATGACGGCGGCCCCATTTCTTCGAACGCCAGCGATCGGACCACGAACCCATGATGGGGTCGGCGAACGCATCGGCGATCAGGGCCAGAGTGGGGGCGAGGCCCGCGAGCGTCGCCGACAAGCCGAGCACCTGGTTGTAGTAGAACATCGCGAACGCGCCGAACGTGATCAGACTGATCGACTCGGCAGTTGCCCCCGCACCGAACGCGATTTTGGTCCTACGGGTGATCCGCGCTGCGTCGTTCACCGGTGGGAGTCGGCCGCGCCTGAATGCTCAATCAACGCCATATGCCTCACCCACTCTTTTGCCAGCGTCGATGGTAACTCCGGCCCCACAGATGCGCGACGCGCATGGCACTACAATCGGCGACACGCACTCAGGGGGACGCAGATGAGCGGGAATGGATTTGCCGGTATTTTGTTCACGATCGCGCTGGTTGGATGTACAACACCCATGCGCGTTGGCGTAGATCTAGCAGCGCAGCCGGCGCAAAAAAACGCATCGGCATCGTTCCCGTCCGCGTCGGATTCGACGGTGATCGAGACCTTCGTCTCGCGGCTTCCCGCGCTCTTCTGCGGCGTTCTCCCGTGCGCCGACTGCGAGGGTATTCACTACGACGCCGATATCCGTCCCAACAATGTCTACTTCATGCGCCGGACGTACCTCGGGAAGAGTGCAGCCACTGCGCTCGACGAGATCGGACTGTGGTCGATCGCGGTCGATGTGGCAACGGGCGCGCAAAGCAGCGCCGATTTGCTGCTGCTGCGCGCGCACGGTGAGCCACACGAGTCATTCGCGATCGACGACGCTGCGACGCTCGTCAAGCTCGACCGCGACGGCCAGCGGATTGAGTCGCGCTTGAACTACACGCTCACGCGCGCAACGAACTACGCGCCGATCGAGCCGCGACTTCGGCTCAGCGGGATGTACCGATACATGGCCGATGCGGGCGTATTCGAGGAATGCACGACCGGCCTCAGACTGGCGGTGGTGGCCGAAGGGGCCAACGCAGCGCTCGAATCCGCCTATGCACGCGCCCGCTCCGCGCCCGGGGTCCCGGTGTTGGCGCGCGTCGACGGAGTGATCGTCAATCGTCGCGGCATGGAAGGCGACGATCTGCGCGACATGCTGTTGGTCGATGCTGTCGACACGCTGTCGCCCAACGAATCGTGTGGGGCGCGCGGCGTTACGCACGAGCTCACAGGTACGCGCTGGGTGCTGGTCCGACTGCATGGCGAGATGGTGATGCCCGCGCCGGGTGTACGCGAATCTTTCGTCGCGCTCGAGCCGGAAAACCGCAGCGTCGCCGGGTTCGACGGGTGCAATCGTGTGCTGGGCGGCTACGACGTTAGCGGCGAGCAGATCAAGTTCACGCGGATGGCGACCACGTCGATGGCCTGTCCGAACCAACCAGAGGCAAGCGCGTTGGGAGCCGCATTGGACGCGACGGTACGTTTTCGGATCGACGGCGCGCACCTCGAGTTGTTGGATGCCGCGAGTATCCTGCAAGC
>CAYUMA010000554.1:0-5028 GCA_964445675.1 uncultured Pseudomonadales bacterium
CATGCCCATCGGCGAGGCGGTGCGCTACGCGCGCGAGCAGATCGCACTCGCGCTTGCGGAACCTGCTACCGAGGCCGCTGCGCCATGAGCGACGTGTTCATCTCCTACGCACGCTCGACCGAAGCCGAGGCGCAGCGAATCGCCGATGCACTGCGCGCTTCCGGATATGCCGTATGGATCGACGATCAACTGCCTGCGCACCGTGCGTACGGCGATGTGATCGAAGAGCGGCTCGCGGCTGCGAAGGCGGTGCTGGTGATCTGGTCGGACGAGGCCGTGAAGTCGCAGTGGGTGCGCGCCGAGGCGAATCGCGCGCGTGAAGTCGGCAAGCTGGTGCAAGTGAACCTCGACGGCACGCGCCTGCCGCTGCCCTTCGACCAGGTCCAGTGCGCGGACCTCGGCGGCTGGCGTGGCGACGCGAACGCGCCCGGCTGGCAGAAGGTGGTGGCCAGCATCGCGGAACTGATCCGTGGACCCGCTGCGCCGGCGCCGGTACCGGGCGCCGCATCGACCGCACCGACACTGCCGCTCCCCGCCAAGCCCTCTATCGCCGTCATGCCCTTCGCCAATCTATCCGGCGACCCCGAGCAGGAGTACTTCGCCGACGGCATGGTCACCGAGATCACCACCGCGCTCTCGCGCTGCCGTTCGATCTTCGTCATCGCCAGCAGCTCGACCCTCTCGTTCAAGGGCAAGGCGGTGAGTGCGCAAGAGGTCGGGCGTCAGCTCGGCGTGCGCTACGTGCTGGAGGGCAACGTGCGCAAGGCGGGCGGACGCGTGCGCATTGCAGCGCAGCTCGTCGATACCCAGGGCGGTGAACAGATCTGGGGCGACCGCTTCGAGGACACCCTCGACGACGTGTTCGCGCTGCAGGACGACGTCGCGCTCAGTGTCGCGGGTGTGCTCGAGCCTGCGGTGCGGGCGGCCGAGATGCGGCGGGTGGTGGCGCGCCCGACCGGAAACATGGGCAGCTACGATCTCTGCCTGCGCGCCTATTCGCTGCTCCGAAGTTACGTGAAGGCCGACTACGCCGACGCGCTGGCACTGCTCGAACGCGCCATCACGCTCGAACCCGAGAACGGCACGGCACTGGCACACGCAGCGAGCTGTCACCACATCCTCGTCGGGGGAGGCTGGTCCGAGAACCCGGAGCTCAGCAGACGAACGAGCATCGAGCTGGCGCAGCGCGCCCTGAAGGTGGCGCAGGACGATCCGGAGATACTGACACGCGTGGCGCTCGTGACGGCATACCAGGCACGCGACACCGACGCCGCCGTCGCGCTGGTCGAGCGCGCCCTGGCGCTGAATCCCGGTTCCGCCTACGCATGGGCGATCAGCGGCTCGATTCATACCCAGCGCGGTGAACTCGCACTGGCCGACGAGCACCTCGCGCGCGCCGCTCGCCTGGACCCCGTGGGACCCACGCGAATCAGCCGTGTGATGCTGCAGGCGATGGCTGCGTTCCAGGGCCGACGCTTCGGCGACGCGGTCGTGCTTGCAAGAGAGGCGTCCCAGACCACCGAAGTGAAGGTGATGCACCTCGTGCTCGCGGCGAGCCATGCCCACCTGGGACAGATCGACAGTGCGCGGCTCGCGCTGGCCCGGTTTCGCGCGCTATCGCCGGCAACGACGGACGAAGTGATGGAATTCGCGAACGGCGAGTCGAAGGATCTCGCGCGGCAAGGCATCGCCCTGATCGCGGCGGCCGATGCGGCAGAACGCGACGCAGACCCGACGCCGTGACCGATGCCTGCGACAGCACCTTCTGCGGACGGCGGGTGTCCGCCGGCGAATGCGTATGAAGTGCGCGCAGTGCTGGCGCTGACGCCGATATTGCGTATCGACGCTGACGAGACAACACTGGCGCGCATCGACGAACTCCTGAAGACCGCAGACGAACTGATCGCCGCGACGGGGGCACGCAATCTGGCTCCGTTCGTGCTCCTCGAACGCGCCGCGGTGTGCCAATTGCGGGGCGAGACACAGCAGCGCGTGGCCCATCTGCACGGTGCGCACGCAGGATTCGCTCTGATGGGCGCCGATGAGCTGGCAGCCGAGATCGCGCCGGAACTCGGCCGGTGAAATTGCGGCTTGCGGCCACGCGAGCGCCAACGGTGCGAAGTTCTGCGTCGATTGGTAGTCCGAGCGGCGTCAAATTGGTACTCGGTCCCATATGCGATCGACACCGGTGGATGCGACTTCGGCCTGGACGAGGTGCACCGGATTCGTGCTGCTCTGCCAGGAGCCGGCCGCGGTACTCGGCCGGACGCGGATTGAAGGTTGTTCGGAATCAGACCAGGTAATAGACTAGTTCGACCTCGCGGAGACCTGCGCATGAAAACCGAAATAGGTGCCTACGATGCAAAGACGCGGCTGCCGGAACTATTGCGCCAGGTGAAGGCCGGCAAACGGTTCACGATCACGAATCGCGGCAAAGCCATCGCCGATCTGATACCCAGTGAAGCCAGCCGTCCCACGGATGCGAAGAACGCAATCGAAAAGTTCCACGCGTTCCTGCGGGTCAATCCCGTGAAGGCACAAGGGGGCGGCGCCGTCAGGAAACTGATTGAAGAGGGTCGCGAGTGAACTTT
The DNA here is from genome assembly GCA_964445675.1 of uncultured Pseudomonadales bacterium. Classification (GTDB taxonomy): domain Bacteria; phylum Pseudomonadota; class Gammaproteobacteria; order Pseudomonadales; family Azotimanducaceae; genus DATJGR01. Next base: position 2,592 of record CAYUMA010000554.1, read on the forward strand.
GTGCTTGATGCGTCGGTGACGATGGCCTGGCTTCTTGGGGACGCCAAGCCCGCCGATCGAAACTATGCGCATAGCGTCCTCAATGCATTGAAGAATCCGGGCACCCGGGCTGAGGTACCGGTGACGTGGGCTCTCGAAGTTGCGAACGTGATTGCGCGAGGCGAATCGAAGCGCCTGATCAGCGAAGCGCAAAGTGAAGCGTTTCTCGAAATGCTGTCCAGCGCGCCGGTGCAGCCAGACCACGCGACGTTCACCACGGCGCTGAGCGATACCTTGCAGCTGGCACGCCGCTATCGCCTGTCATCGTACGACGCATCCTATCTGGAGCTTGCACTACGCAACTCCTTGCCGCTCGCGACGCTCGACGCCGATCTCAACAAAGCCGCACGCAAGGCCGGCGTCAGGCGTTTTGTATAGTTCTTGCGACCACGACGCACGTCTGCGCCACGGGTACCTGCACAAGCCCGGCGGCTCGAACGCGCTCCGCTCTCCTACATGCCCAAGCACCTCGCTGACAAGATCCTCCAGTCGCGCTCGGTGCTGGAAGGCGAACGCGAGCAAGTCACGGTGCTGTTCGCCGATGTCAGAGGCTCGATGCGCCGCGCGAGGTCACGCTCATCCTGTTCGAGGACCTGCACTGGATCGACGCGGCCAGCGAGGCCTGGACCGTCGAGTGGGTGAACACGGTCGGCATCATTTGCAAATCGGATAGCAGGCTTGGGCGCTATGTCGATTGACCTATTACGCAGAGCGTAATAGCCTGCCCACCCATGATCCGCTCGTTCCGCGACTCCCGAACCGAGGCGCTGTTCAACGATCAGAACGTACCCCGCTTTCGCTCCATCGAACGCGACTATCACTGAGGTGTGCTATGACCGCAAAACCAAAACTGCTCGAGCCGATTCACCCCGGTGAGATCCTGTTCGAGGAATTTATGAAGCCGCTGGACGTCAGCATCAATCGTCTCGCGCGCGAGATCGCGGTCCCGCCGGGGCGGATCAGCGCCATCGTCAACGGTAAACGGGGTATCACCGCCGACACAGCACTGCGCCTAGGCAAGTATTTCGGCGTGTCGCCACAGACCTGGATGGGATTGCAGACCGAGTACGACTTACGTCTCGCGCAGCGGCAGATCGGCGCGGAGTTGGATAAGCGCGTCCATGGGCACGCGGCCTGATCTATCTGTAAAAGGAAAGGTTTTGTCGGACCGACCCACTGGCTCGGTAACTTCCGCGATGATCACGACGTATCCCCGATGAAATGCCAGGCTTGCCATGCGGAGAATCGTGAAGGGCGCAAGTTCTGCGCCGGCTGTGGCGCGCGTTTGGCAGCCATCTGCGCCGCATGCCGGGCGCCCAACGAAATCGGTGAGGCATTCTGCGGCGAGTGCGGCGCGCCGCTACAGGTCGTCGCGAAGGTTGTGGCGCCACGCGAACGCGATCTTCGTGCCTACACCCCCAAACACCTCGCCGACAAAATTCTCCAGTCGCGCTCGGCACTCGAAGGCGAGCGCAAGCAGGTCACGGTGCTGTTCGCCGACGTGAAGGGCTCGATGGAGCTGTCCGAGCAGCTCGATCCCGAGGAATGGCACAAGGTCCTCGAACGTTTCTTCGAGATCCTGACCGAAGGCGTGCACCGCTTCGAAGGCACGGTGAACCAGTACACCGGTGACGGCATCATGGCGCTGTTCGGCGCGCCGATCGCGCATGAGGATCATGCCCAACGGGCGTGTTATGCCGCGCTGCATCTGCGGGACGCGCTGCGGTCCTACGGCGACGAGCTGCGCGTTACGCACGGCCTCAACTTCGGTTTTCGCATCGGCATGAATTCCGGCGAGGTTGTCGTCGGCAAGATCGGCGATGACCTGCGCATGGACTACACGGCGCAAGGTCACACCGTGGGCCTGGCGCAACGGATGGAAGCGCTGGCCGACAGCCGCAGCATCGTGCTCAGCGCGACGACGGCGCGCTTCGTCGATGGCTTCTTCCGGCTGCGTGATCTCGGCGCGATGCGCATCAAAGGCGTGGCCGACGCGCAGCACGTATTCGAACTCGAAGGCATCGGGCTGCACCGCACGCGCCTGGACACATCGCGCGCGCGTGGGCTGTCACGCTTCGTCGGCCGGGGCGATGAGATGGGCGCGCTCGAATCAGCGTTGGCGCGTTCCCTCGAAGGCACCGGGCGGGTGGCCGCCGTGGTTGGTGAACCGGGCGTGGGCAAGAGCCGGCTGTGCGCCGAGTTCGTCGAGCGTTGCCGCGCGCAAGACCTGGTGGTCTACGAGGCCCATTGTCCGGCGCACGGCAAGACAATCCCGTATCTGCCGCTGCTGGAGCTGCTGCGCAATCTGTTCGGCATTACCGATCAGGACGGCGTGCGCGAGGCGCGGCAGAAGATCGCCGGCGAACTGGCGCTGCTCGACGATGGCTTCGCTGACGAC
>CAYUMA010000555.1:0-2943 GCA_964445675.1 uncultured Pseudomonadales bacterium
TCGAATCGGGCCTGCCACTCGGCCAGCTGCACGAGCTGGCGTTTGCAGTAGGGTCACCAATCCGCCGAGCGAACGAAGACCAGCAGCAGACCGTTGCGACCGGCCAATGTCTTGCGCGTCTGCGGCCGGCCGTGCTGATCGGGCGCATTGATTGCAGGTGCTGCACTACCGATTGCGGGTCCCCAGCCGGTGCCGTGCGCGTTCTCGGTGGCTGCCTGCGCCGCGTATGCGGCTGCGCAACCAACGAACATCAACACGCCTAACCACCGCCTCAGCATTTGAATCGCACTCCGCTGTGATGCACAACAATACTCGATGCCGCCTCGTTGGAGCCGATCAGTCCCATGGTCAGTACAGCGATACGACGCGATCGTTCACGAACGTATATCGCGGCTGTTTGTACCAACCGTAGATGAACGACCAGCGCGGCTCTTTGTGCACCTTAGCGTCGTAGATCTCGAGCTGCCCATTCCTGGGGTTCATCCAGAAGTCGAGGTCATACAGCTTCTCTGGCTCGCCCAGGACATGGAAATCCGTGCACGCGAAATAGGTATCGCCGTCGATCTGCCGCACTGGGTCGTGGATCTTGACGAACCTCAGCGCGAGCGTCTGGCCGGTCTTGTCGTCGTGCAAGTAATACACACCGTCGGCGTCCACCTGCTCGCCGATGTAGGCGACCATCGCCGCCTTGATGTCTTCCACGTAGAACTGTGGCGCTGGCATCACCGAAGTCGTCGGGACATTCGCTGTCCCGACGGGCTCGCTCGCCGCGCAGGTCGTGTATGCGACCACTCCAACCAACAAGGCGGCGGGAATTTTCACCTGGCTTCGCTCGCGGTGCGCGCAGGGTGCGCCAGCGCCACGATCAGGATTACTCCGTGGGCGTCTCGACCACGGAATCCTCATCCTTGGCGGATTCGTCCTGCGGCTGCTTCGCCGCGTCCGTCGCTGCACTCTGTTGCTTCGCCGCGGCCGGGGTTCCCGCGTGCTCTGTCGATGCGACGGGCGCGCCGCCGGCTTCCTTCGTGGGGGCGGCTGCGCCGCCATGCTCTTTCGCTTGGGCCGCCGTGCCACCATGCTCGGCGGCAAATGCAAACAACGGCATGCTCAGCAGCAGGATTGCGATGAGTTTCATCAGTTTTCTCCAATTGGGTTGGTGACGGTACTACGGAAACCCCGGGCGTCGCTACACCGACCGACGAGGCCGACGGTTGAGATCCAGATTGCGGCTGCGTAGTGGTTCGTCCAGCCAGGCGACTGGCGAGAACGCCAGTTCGCGGGCATGGGGCAGACCGAGGGCATCGGCAGCGCGCGTCGTAGCGCCGTCATCGGCCGGCCGGGCATAGCTGCGAAACAGCCGGTCCCAGATACTGAAGATGGTGGAAAAGTTGGCGTTGCCATAACGCTGATCGACGGCGTGATGCGCAGCGTGATAACGCGGTGTGACCAGCACGCGCGATAGCCAGCCCTCGACGGTATTCGGGAAATCGATGTTGCTGTGGTGAAACTGCGCACACAGACTCACGAGTGCCTCGAACAGGAACCAGGCGACTACGGTGGGCCCCCAGACCAGGATCCACACCGCCTTCATCAGCGCCGAGAGCACCAACTCGCCCGGGTGAAATCGCAGCGACGTCGTCACGTCCATCGCGGTGTCTGCGTGATGCGCCTTGTGGAAGCGCCACAGGAAACGCACGCGATGGTTCGCGCGATGCCAGATGTAGTCGAACAGATCGAGCACAACGACAGACAGCAGGATCTCGGTCCAGCCGACGAAACCGAGCCAGCGCGACAGTCCCCAGCCCGCTTCCTCGACGTAGACGACCCAGAGCAGGAAAGGCACGTACACAAACAGTCGAATGAGCACGGTGTTCAGCGTTGCGACGCCGACATGAAACCCCAGCCGCCGCCAGCGGGCGCCGTGCCATGGACGCGCCGGCACCGCGGTTTCAACGGCGAGGAACAACAGCAGACCGGCAATGAAGACAACTAACTTGCCGGTGTCGAGGTTCAATTCCATCACGTGCTGCCCGACTTGAAGACCGATGCGTAATCTAAAACTTTCCGCAGCGCGAGTCGGCGCTGTTGTTCCAAGGCACCCGCGTCGGACATCGGTAATGCGCGCGTTTCTGTGGCACGTCGGGTTCGACGCGCACGACCGGGGGCTCGATCGGAACCACGGCGACGTGATGGCCGTGGTCGGGCCTGTTCAGGACGCGGTTCAGCGCGTGGCGGATCGTACCGCGATCTACAGCCGCGCCGACGGCATCGTCGCGTCGTGCGCCTGCATCGATCCATGCACCCCAGCTGTCGAGCACGTAGCGGTCGGCTCGACCCATCTCGGTCTGGGTTTCGATCCGGACATCTACCGTATGGTCGGGGAGCGGCTTCGTTGTGCGCGCCCCTCTGCACGGGTGTCAGGCGCGTAGTAGCGATATGTCACTTCGTACGCGATGAAAGCAAGTGAAGTTCTTGGCAGGATCGGGCTTGGCCGCGGCCAACTGTGGGTGTAAGCCGGCGAGGATGACGCGAAAAAAAACGCTCCGTCGACCCGGCCGGTCGACGGAGCGCAGCACCAGCGTCAGCTACATCGCTGGCTTCGGCAGTACCACGGTATCGATCACGTGGATCACGCCGTTATCGGCAACGATATCGACCGCCGTGACCTTCGCAGCGTCCACGGTGACGCCGCCTTTCGTACCGACCTTCAGCTCGTATCCACCCGCGGTCTTGACCATTCCAGCCGTGACGTCCTTCGACATGACCTTTGCCGGAACCACGTGCGCAAGCAGCACAGCCGTGAGCTTTTCCTTGTCTTTCAGCAGCGCATCGAGGTCAGCCTTCGGGATCTTCGCAAACGCAGCGTCGTCCGGCGCGAAAACCGTAAACGGACCCGGACCCTTCAGCGTTTCGACCAGACCCGCGGCCTGCAGCGCGGCAACG
>CAYUMA010000556.1:0-2095 GCA_964445675.1 uncultured Pseudomonadales bacterium
ATGATCGTCACCGGCGTCATCTTCGTTTGATTGAGTAACTGCGCGATGTCGTAGACGTAGTCGAGTTGGTTGTAGCCGCCGCCCTTCAGCCATTCCGAGTCGCCATGCCCGCGCAGGTCCGGTGCGATGATGTGATAGTCATCGCGCAACGCCTCGGCGACCCAGTCCCAGTTGCGGCAATGGTCGCGACCACCGTGCACGAGCAACAGCGGCGGCGCGTCGCGTTCGCCCCATGCGGCGTAGTGCAACCGCAGGCGCTGCGAGAAATAGATATGCGAGGTCGGGCCGCCCTTCGGCATGCTGCGTGAACCTTGAGGATTGTGTCCGCGGCAGTATAACTCGGGCTCTGATGGCGGGTGCTCGGCATAGCCGAGCGAGTGGTTCGCCGTAGCCGGCCCCGCGCGGCGCAGGCACAATGCGGCGCAATCGATTTTTCTGGAGTCACCGTGCAGTTGCTGAAGGAATTCCACGTCGCGCTCGCGTACATCACGGTCGCGGGATTTGTCGTGCGCGGCCTGCTCGCGCTTGCGGACTCGCCGCTTAGGAATCAGACGTGGATGCGCGTCGCGCCGCACGTCATCGATACGCTGCTGCTCGGATTCGGCATTGCGCTCGCCGTGTCGATGGCGTTGTCACCGCTCGCCAACGGTTGGCTGATGGCGAAGATTGTCGGATTGCTCGCGTATATCGGTTTTGGCGTGCTGGCGATGCGCGCGCGCAGCCGGCCGTTGAAAATTCTCGGCTTTGTCGCGGCGATGGCGTCGGTCGGCTACATTTTCGCCGTCGCGTATTCGAAACGGGTCATGCCGTTCTAGTTCGATATCCAACCCTCATGTCACGCTTGGCAGAAGCGAAGGACTGGGCGCGCCGGCTAAAGCGGGATGCGGTGGCCGTTTATTATGCAGCCCGCGATCCGCGAACACCCTTGATCGCCAAGTGCCTGGCGCTCGCCGTGGCTGCGTATGCGCTAAGCCCGATTGACCTGATTCCTGACTTCATTCCGGTGCTTGGGTACTTGGACGATTTGCTGCTTGTTCCCCTTGGTCTACTGTTGGTCATTCGGCTACTTCCTCCGCAAGTGCTCGCGGACTCACGCGAGAAGTCGGACGCGATTCTTGCGCGCCCGAGAAGCTACCTTGCGGCGGCATTCGTGGTCGGTCTCTGGCTGCTCTGCATCTGGGGCCTCGCGTACTGGTGGTACTACGAGTGAAGCTTGAAACGGGGTCCGTGCGCGCGTTTCTCGCGTGTCCGATCGATGCCGCGGCTGCCACGCAACTGTGCGCAGCGCTCGAGCCGCTGCGCACGATCTACTCGGGCGGCGCGTTTCGTTGGATACCGCCGGCCAACTATCACGTGACGTTGCGATTCTTCGGCGAGTTGCCGCCGGAGTCGATCGCTGCGATCGACCGATTGATCCAGGCGTTCGCGGCGGCGGGCGGCCCGATCCGTTGCGTTGCCGCCGCGCCGCAACCGCTGCCGGACGCGCGGTCGCCACGCGTGATCGTATTGCCGGTTGCGTCCAACGCTCGCCTCGAGCACCTCGCAGCACAATGTAGTGCGGCGCTCGTCGGCGAGTTCGGTCCTGCTGACAAACCGTTCAAGGCGCATGTGTCGGTCGTGCGCTGTGGCCGCGGTGCGCGGTTCATCGAGTCGCCGACCGAATACGCGTTCCCGTTGATCCTGACGCACATGGCGCTGTTCGAAAGCACGTCGACGAAAGGCGGTCCGCGCTATACACCGCGGCGTGAGTATCGGCTCGGCGGCTGATCGGGCCATAATCCGCCTCGCACCATGCGAGCGGGTGGTTTCCATGCAATTGAAGAACACGCTAACGCGCTACGGCGCGGTCGGACAGACGCTGCACTGGGTGATCGTTGCGTTGGTCATCACGCAATACGTGCTCGCGGGTTTCGCCGAGGAGGCCGAGGCCGCCAAAGCCGCGCATCCGGAAGCCGCGCTGCTGCAGTTTCAGTGGCTCGCGCGCCACAAATCCGTCGGCCTGACGATCTTCGCGCTCGCACTCGCGCGACTGCTGTGGCGCTGGCTCTCGCCGCCGCCGGCCCTGCCGAGTGCGATGCCGCGTTGGCAGGTCGTT
>CAYUMA010000557.1:0-3914 GCA_964445675.1 uncultured Pseudomonadales bacterium
CTGAACCGCCACCACCACGGGTTTGCTGCGAAATGGCGCACGCAACGCGAACGGGTCGATCTCGCCTTCCTCCACCAGCAGCGTGTTGCCCCCGAGATGAGGCGCAACCTTCGGAAGATCCAATCCGGCGGTGAAGTGCGCTCCCTCCGCGAATACCACCGCGCAACGTGCCCGCGGTTCGTGCTCGAACGCGGTATACGCTTGCGCCAGCCCGCGCAGCATCACCGGCGTGAAGCCGTTCAGTTTGGCCGGCCGGTCGATGCCGATCAGAATCAGCCCGTCGCGAAGCGCGGTCGTAATGCGGCCGTCGGCTGGATCCTGATGTGGCATCGCTCAATCTGGTGCGAACGGAACCTGGACTTAGTGTCCTGTTTCGCCGCTGATCGTGCGTTCGCGGTGGGTCGCGTAATCCGGGAGCTGGCGCTCGTACACCGAGGACATCAGAGGTGACGAGATCATGAAATCGGCGGAGGCGCGGTTGCAGGCGACCGGAATGTTCCAGACCACGGCAATCCTGAGCAGCGCCTTGACGTCGGGATCGTGGGGCTGAGGCTCCAGCGGATCCCAGAAGAAGATGACGAAGTCGATAGTCCCTTCCGCGATCTTCGCGCCGATCTGCTGGTCGCCACCGAGAGGCCCGCTCTGGAGTTTTTCGATGGGCGTGTTCAAGGCCTCTTCGAGAAGGGTGCCGGTGGTCCCGGTGGCAAGTAACTCGTGGTATGCGAGAACGTTGCGGTTGTAGCGCGCCCATTCGAGCAGGTCCTGCTTCTTGTTGTCGTGCGCGACCAGCGCTATGCGCTTTCGAGGTGCGATTGCTGCGGAGACAGGAGTCATGAAAGCACCCTCAACGTAAGTTTCATTTGCACAGCAGGTATCGGCGGCGATCAGGCTACGGGAACACCCGGAGTCAGACCGCCGACAGCCCGCCGTCAGCCGTATACACCCCGCCGGTGCAGATACTGGCCTCGTCGGAGGCAAGGAATACCATCAGCCTGGCGACCTCCTCGGCCGTGCCATAACGCTTCATCGGCAGGCCGGTGAGTATCACCTCGCGTGCCTTCTCCGGAGCACCGGGCGAACGGCTCTCCTCGATATTGCGGATCATGCGCGTGTCGGTAGGTCCGGGCAGCACGCAGTTCACGCGAATGTTGAACGGAGCACATTCCGTAGTCGCGGTGCGCATCAGCCCGATCTCGGCGTGCTTGCTGGCGATGTAAGCGGAGTTGCCCTGTCCCCTCGCCTTGATGCCGCCGATCGAAGACGTGATGATGATGGCGCCTTTGCCGCGCTTCCTGATCGCCGGGATCGCGTACTTCAATCCCAGGAACACTCCGCGTACGTTTACCGCCATCACCTGGTCGAATGCGTCGACCGGGTAGTCCACGATCGGCGCGGTTGCACCCTCCACTCCCGCATTCGCGATGAAAACATCCACGCCGCCGAACTTGTCTTCGGCCATCTTCATCAGGCGCAGGTTGTCTTCCGGTTTCGACACGTCGGTAACGACGTAGGCCGCATTGCCCGCACCTGCCGCCTGCACCGCCGACTTCAGTGCCGCTTCATTGCGGCCGGCGAGCATGAGCTTGGCGCCTTCCTTGGCGAACAGCTTCACCGCCTCGAGGCCAATGCCGCTGCCGGCGCCGGTCAGTACTACTGTCTTATTGGCAAATCTCATTTCTCCTCCGAAAGATCAATACATTCCTATTCCTTCCAATTACTGCGATCGTACTCGGCGTGCGTTAGCACGTGCCTGATGCATATCTTCTTCCGATTGTAATGAATGGCCGTGATCAGCCGGTATTTGTTGCCACCAATATAGAAGACCGTGAACTTTCCGACCTTGTCCACTGACCGGAAGACCTGCTTGAGATCGGCGAACGAATCAAAATCTGTCCTGGATACGATGGCGTAGCAAACACCGAGCGGAGCTAAAGTTAGATTCCAATAATCTCGTTGAGACCCTCGACGACCAGGGCAAGCTCCTCCGGTGTAGTGCGACCGAGCCTGGTGCCGATGCGTTCGGCGGAGAGGGTTCGAATCTGGCTGATCTTGACCCAAGTACGTTTAGCTAGCTTCGGAGAATTTAGTTCGTGTGTAAGGGGAAATCCCGCGCGCTGAGGTTGGCTTGTCAACGCAACCGCAATGACTGTACCCGAGCGCTCGTTGAACACGTCGTGACTGAGGATTAGAACCGGACGCAAGCCAGCCTGTTCGTGGCCGCGTATGGGGTTAAGATCGGCCCAACGAATTTCGCCTCTTAGTATTCGGGCCACGACTCGAGTTCCTGGCCTGTGCCTTCCTCGGCGAGAGCCTTCTCAAACTTTGGGTCGAGCTTGGCGCACTCCGATGCAAGGCGGCCACGCTCCATACGCGCAAGCTTTTCGCTCACGGCGGCCTGGATCGCGCGACTGCGATTGGGGAAAATGCTCTTTGCGACCAGACCGTCAACACGGATCAGCGTCGCCTGGTCCAGAGTAATCGCCACCTTCACGCTGCTCATGTCTGATCTCCTTGGTATGACAATACATCATACCACAGTCTGCGGCGCGAGGAATCAACGTAGCAGACGGCGGAGATCACGCACGATTGCGAGATCATCGAGGAAGGGGCTGCTCCTGCGCAAAGCTTTTGAACCACCTACTCTCATACGTAGTAAGTGATCTCCGTCATCACCTTCGACGATGCCCGCATGGCCGCACGGATCGGCATCGGCAGGTCGCTCCCGCCAAGCTGCTCGGCCGCATGGGCATGACCGGCTTCTTCTGATCGCATGCGTTCGATGATCGCGCGGGTCTTGTCGTCGTTCGGACTCAAGCGCTCCAGATGCCCGGTCAAGTGCGCTTCGACCTGACGCTCGGTTTCCTTCAGGAACCCAAGATTCCAACGATCACCCAGCCGCCCTGCCGCGAAGCCGATCGCAAACGACCCGCCATACCAGAGCGGATTCAACAGGCTTGTATGCCCGCCCAGCTCCTTGATGCGCACCTCACTCCAGGCCAGATGATCTTCTTCCTCGCGCGCCGCGCGATCGAGGGTCGCACGCAGCGATTCGTTCGAGGAGGCGAGCGCTTGGCCTTGGTACAGCGCCTGCGCGCACACCTCTCCGCAGTGATTGACGCGCATGAGCGATGCGGCGTGGCGACGCTCCGCCTCGGTGAGATCGCATTCGGCAATCGATTCGGCAGGACTCGCACGCCGCGCCGTCGTGCCGCCCGTCACCGTACGCAGCGCGCGATCGAACGCGATGATCAGGGAATCGAAATTGGGCACGTGCACGCCTATTTGGCAGATCGATGAAGCAGCATACACCGCGCGCAGCCTAGGTTTCGGAATACGCCACGCGAAGGCCGAGGCGCGTGGCGAACGGATCGCAATCTCGGTCGCAGTGAAGGAGCGTCAGACCGTCCAGGAACTTGACCTGCGGTATCGACCCTCGCGGAAGTACCCGATCCAGAGACTGGAATCAAAAAGGATCACTTGTCCGTGCGCATTGCATACTGCTCCGCGACCAAGCCCGGGGAAAGCCAGTTGAATTGGACATCGCTGGTATGCAGCACGGTGGATGGAAGTAATGACATTTCCCAAATGGGAAATGCCAATGTATTATTCCAACGTGAACTCCAAAGTTACCCTTGATCGCGCGGGACGCGTCGTTCTCCCCAAGACCCTCCGGGACGCGATGCACCTCTCGCCCGGCGACACGCTAGACCTCACGGTCAAGGGTGACGAACTGACATTGCGTCCCACGCGCGGAGCCACGCCGCTGCAAAAGGAGCGTGGCGTCTGGGTTTTCCGCACTGGCAAGCCGCTTACCGCCGAAGCGACAGAGGAAACACTTCGCACCATCCGGGCGCAACGTCACCGCAAGAACGCCGGCGAGAGCCAGTGAAGGCGTTTCTCGATAGCTCCGTGCT
>CAYUMA010000558.1:0-1548 GCA_964445675.1 uncultured Pseudomonadales bacterium
CAACAGGGTTCACGCCAACCCCATGAAACGGCGCGGATTCTCGACGACGACGTGTTGCGCCACGCCGGCGCCGGCGGCCTCGAACGTCTGTTGTGCCTGCGTATAGGCGCCCGGGTACGTCGAGTCGAAGTGCGGATAGTCCGAACCCCACAGAATGCACGGCAGTAAGTCCTTCTCGATGATCCACTTGAGGCCGGTGGCTTCGTCGGCTTCCATCGACACAAAACACTGGCTGCGGAAGATCTCGCTCGGTAGGCGTTTCAACCACGGCGTGTGGTGACCCATCACCTCGAAGTGTTCATCGAGGCGGTCGAGCCAGTACGGAATCCAACCCAGCCCGCTCTCGAAGAAGCCGACGCGCATGCGCGGATAGCGGTCGAGCACGCCGCCCGCGATCAGGTCCATCACCACCGCCATCTGCCCGAACGGATGCGCAATCATGTGATCGTAGAACACGTTGCCGTGATAGCGGCCGGTTGCGAAGCTCTTCATGCGCGAGCCAAAACTGCCGTGAATTGCCACGGAAAGTCCATCACCGACGACGACGTCCCACAACGGATCGCACGCAGCATCGAACAACGCGAGATCGTTGAAGCGCTCGGGCCGGATGATCAAGCCGCGCAATCCGAGCGCCGCGAGACGCTTGGCTTCATGCACGGCGAGATCGATGTCCTGCAGCGGCACGATGCCCATACCGAACAAACGCTGCGAATCAACTTTGCAGAAATCACTCATCCAGTTGTTGTACGCGCGGCAGGTCTCGGCGGCGACGGCGGGATCTTTGATGTCGCCCCACAACAAGTGGATCGACGGAAAGAACAGCGCTTGATCAATGCCTTCTTCGTCGAGCACCGCAAGGCGTGCATGCGGATCGAAACTGCCCGGCAGAATGTCTGCCCAAGTCATTGAATTACCGGGCTTCATACCGCCAGGAATACAGGCCTGCGCGGGTCCGGCGCCACTGCCGACGCCACGCGATTGGCCTTCGATCGCAACAAAACTCTGACCGTTCTCGGTGCGCACCTGGAGCACACGGTCGCGCATGTCCGCGCGCGTGTACTCCTGCCACACGCACTCGGGTTCGCAGATGTGTCCATCTCCATCGATCACGACAGCAGGTCGGCTCACGACTACCCCCTTCACATGCGCGGCGGGCGACCATTCTAGGCCAACGCATTCAGGTAGGGTTCAGCGGTGCGACGTGATGATCGCGGAACGGTAGCGACACGGCGAATTGCGATGCGCGCGAAACTCTGGATCGTCCTGGGCATTGCGCTCATCTGCAGCGGTGCGGCCGCTGCGCAAGTCGCACTCGTTGATCCACCGGATCGCGTCGCGCGCCTGAGTTACGTCGAAGGTGCCGTCTCGCTCGCACCCGCGGTCGCGAACCAGTGGATCGAGGCCGTGCTCAATCGACCGCTGACCAGCGGCGATCGCGTGCGGGTCGACGCCGCGTCCCGCGCGGAGCTGCAGATCGACGCGGCGACGCTTCACGTCGACGCGAACACTTCACTGTCCTTTGTCACGCTCGACGACGACGCGATCCGG
>CAYUMA010000559.1:0-6973 GCA_964445675.1 uncultured Pseudomonadales bacterium
GATCCCGAACAGATCGGCTATGCGCTGCGTCGCATCTCTCCTCGCAGTATCTGGCCGGACGACTTCCAGTCGCTGCCGCAGTGGCGTTGCGCAGTGCGCGCGCACCTCAGTTGGATCGGTAGCACCTTCGATGGTGTAGCAATCGTTCCCATGACATTGCTCGAGCCGCAGTGGCACGAAGAGATTGTCGGCGCCCTGAACAGCACAGGCGTCCCGATGCGGCATTTCACGCTGACCGCCGACGAACGCACCGTCCGCGCGCGTCTGGAGCGTCGTGGTGACGTCGGCAATCGTTGGGCGCTCGAGCGTTTGCGGCGCTACAAGGACGCGATGCACTTGCCGCAATTCGCCCAGCAGATCGACACGGCACAACTCGACATCGCGAGCGTCGCAACCCGCATTGCCGAAGCCGCGGGGCTCCAGATCGCGCCGCCGCGGCATCGCCTGAGCGCGCGCTGGCGGCGAATGATGGTGTGGGCGCGCCACATCCGTTGATATACGCTGCGAATCGATGAGCATCGAATCCTTCCGCATTTCAGTCGGACGCCATGGCATCTTTCGCACGCTTCGTCGTTCGGTCCTCGGACGCGCCAGGCGCGTCATCGACTTCGAGGTCTGCCGCGTGGAATGCAACTCCGGCGAACCCTACGCGTGGCCCGATGTCGTCGGATACGACACGCGCATCGTCGGCGACTCCGAGTTTCACGAGAGCCTTTGCGAAGAGCTCAGAGGCATCGACTACCGTTGGGCATTCGAGCGCGGCGACGTGTGCGCGGCATCGTTTCGCGGCCCGCTGCTCGTCGGCTACTCGTTCTATTCTTCGGTGCCAACGCGGGCGCACGAAGGCATTACTTTCACGTTCCCTGCGCAGGAGTACGTCTACGCATACGCATCTGCGACGGCGCCTTCGCATCGCGGCAACCGTCTCGAGCAGGACCGATGGAAAGCCGCACGTAGACACAGGAACCAGACAACTGGCCGCGACCCTCGACTCGTCTGGTATGTGAATGTCGCGAATCTGGAATCGCGCGCGACCAGCTACGCGATGCGCATCGGCACTCCGCTGGTCGGCTACATTGCGTGGGCGAAGATTGGCAGTGAGTATCGGTTCTTCAGGTCGCCCGGCTGCCGGAAGGCAGGTACAGGTTTTGTTCTCGCAACGCCCAACAGCAGTTGATAAAAGACCCTGGGGCCGCTTCTACACATATTGCCGCCGCCCATCATCCTGTCGTCGAATCATCTCGAAGCCCACCCAACGCGTGCGTCTGCTGTTGAACGGGATCTGTCGACCGAACAGGGTGATCCAGCCGCAGAAGCCCATGTGCAATGCGCGCTCGCGCGGGTGGCGATAGCTGTGCAGCAACGACGCGTAGTTGTGTGTCTCTACAAAACTGATCGAACGTTGCATTCGCTCGAACGGCAGCGTCTGGCGACGGACGTAGCCTCGCAGGCGGGACAGATTCTGGCGCCGGTGGTCCGGATGCGTCCACGCTTTGTAGCCGTACCGAAAACCGGCAGGTATCAAGACGTCGAGCTGGTCGCTCGCCCGCGCTCTTGTATATCCGGTGAAGGAAAAGCCGACGAGTTGCCCCTCGAAAAAGTTGGCCGCGCAGACATCACCCCGGCCGAAGGCCTGCTCGAGAAATTGAACGGTGAGATCGGGCGAGCGCGCGTACGCAAGCAGCTCTGCGAGTTCCACGACCCGCGTGTCGTAACCCGCCGGGGATTCAATGGGTTCTTCGCCGAGTATCTGCAGCATATCCGACCCCACCTTCACGTAGTGGAGTCGAATACCGACCATCGACAACAGCCGCATCAGTTCCCAATACAGCGCCCGCTTCAAACCCCATTCGCGCCATCTTCCGCGAGCGTTTTCGATCTTTGACACGCTGCTCCTTCGCTGCAGTCCGAAATGGGTGTTTGGCGACGAATACGAGAACTGAATCGGAGTGTCCGCGAACGCCCGACAGATGAAAAGAAGGACGGTGGGCCGACGCGCCGGCTCTCTTTTATTGCCGAGCGGGTCTGCGCGTCGTCAACGCGCGCTTCACGAGCCATGCGATGTGCCGAGCCCACACATAAGCGTCGATCGGGACGTGCAGCAGCGGCGACAGCCAGCGCATTGGCCAAGGCTTCAGAACCTTGCCGGACTCGCTGTGTACGCGCGTGCTCAGGCCGTGGAGTTGTTTGATGGCCTCCCAGTTCGCCTTGCGCTGGTGCAGCGGTTCGAGTCGGTCGATCTCCCGCACTCCGCCTTTGGTTCGATCGTGCGGGTTGACGCAGGCGATCGCATCGATGACGGCCACCTTTCGGTCAATGCATGGCCCGAGAACTTCCATGTACCACCAGTCTGTTCCTTCTCCAGAGAGGATTGGATCGAACACCGTCATGAAGGCGTCGAGTTTGTCGCGCCGGAACAACGGGCAACTCATTTCGACGAAGTTGGTGAATCGCAGTACGTATTGATGCTGCACTTGCGTCACGCGCCATGAGATTTTTCCCAGCGGACTGAACGCGGGTTGCAGAAGCCAGAGGTCGAGCTTCTTTCGCGTCTCGAAGAGCTGCCCGATCGCATCGCCTGAAATGAGCAGGTCGTCGTCGAGAACCAGCACTGCCTCGTACTGGGCGAATGCGTCGGGCCACGTGTCGTAAGCGAACTTGAGGTTGCCGAACTTCGAGTCCTTTCGCGCGTTGTAGCAATCAGCGAAGCCGGAAAGGCCGCGCGCGACGCCGGCATCGTCGCCGTAGTAGGTAATCCAGAGATCGAAGTCCTTTTCCCCGCGTAACCATCGGCTGATATTCGAACGATCGCCGGCGGACGTGAAGACCAGGTTCCGCTGAGGGGCGCGTTCACACGCGCGCGAAGCGATCAGAAGATCAGGGCTGACCATCGGGCACGCTATCAACTCGCTGGCGCGGCGCGGTCACACCGCAGCTGAGTGCACCACGCTGCGCTGCAATCGCGGTGAGCAGCGAGTTGAGGACCAGGCGATCCGGCCGCACGAAATCCCGATAGTAGTCGAAATTGTTCAGCATCAATGACGCACGCAATGCATCGTTGGACATCAGCTCATCGGTCACGGCCACGCAAGCCTCGGCGCTATCGAACTCCAGATAGTTGCGATTCGGAACAAAGGCGCCCGGCAGGGAGTAGTTCAAGGGTTCCGAGACGACTGCCCTCGACAACGCAACGTACTCACCGAGCTTCCATCCGATGGACCCATGCAAGCCCGTAGTGGTCACACACACCGCATGCTCTCGCACGGCAGCGAGGTAGCGTTCTTTCTCGGTGACGCGTGGATCATCGACGAGCAATGAAGGAAATGCGCGCGCCGCGAATTCGGTATGAGAGAAGCCCGCAAGCACGCGATCGCCGAAGTGGGCGCGCAGTCGCGCAATGCAGTTTGCGCGCATGTCGTTGATCGCGTCCCGCTCCTGGCGTTTGGAGAGATCAGGGTTCGGGGCTTCGTCCGGGCTCCAGGCGCGCGTCAGAAACAACACTTTGGGGGGAAGATCGATCGTCGGCGACGACTCGAGATATTCCTGGCGTGGAACGAATCCAGGCGAGAGTTTGAGTGGCTGAAACAATCCAGTAATGCGACGAATTCCGCGTCGCATTCGAAAATTCCGCAAGGCGCGGCTCGGATCGATAGAATTCGAAAAGACCTCGTAGTTCAGTCCGAGCGGATGGACCTTCGTAGCGTCACTTCCCTTCGTTGCGATCAACGAGGGAAGAAAGCTGCGCTTGAAGTAAATGTCGGCGCCGGCGAGCAACTCCGCGTCGATATCCGGTCGGTCGAGAACGTCGTAGACGACTTTGATCGACCCGTCGACGAGCACCGACAGCGTTGCGCGCTTCGTGATCGGATCGGCCGATCGGTTCGGAAACACTTCAGAACAGCGGATGACTCCTTCGCGTGCGAGCGATGCAAAGCCAGTGAACAGCTGCTCGAGATGGCTGTGGGCCGAACTGAGGATTTTGCAGGCGATCGGTTGCATTGGGCGTATCAATGCCGGATCCGATTAAACGCGAAGCCGCATTATCACTTGAATCGCATCGACCGTTCGAACGTGATTCGTCGTCGGCGTAATCCCTTTGTATTCCACCGTACCGTGGTCGACGCAAAACAACTATTGTCCCTGCTCCGTTTGTGGCGTGCCCGATGAATGCTGATCAGTGTCGCAATATGCACACGGAATCGATCGCGAATGTTGCGCAGGGCACTTCGATCGATTGTCGATTGCGAAAAGCCAAGCGCGCCCGCGCGCATGGAGGTGCTCGTGATCGATAACGGATCGAGCGACGACACGTCCTCGGTGGCTACTTCATTTTGTACAGCCTTACCGATCCGTTTGATCCGCGAGGAGAGCCCTGGTTTGTCGAATGCGCGCAACCGTGCCGTGCAGGAAGCGCAGGGTGATTGGATACTCTGGACGGACGACGACGTTACGGTGTCAAAGCAGTGGCTCAACGCTTACGTCGATGCGATCTCCCGTCACCCGGACGCCAGCGTCCTTGGCGGTCCGATTGCGGTGTGTCTGGAAGGATCACCACCCGCGTGGCTGAGCGCCGGGGTGCATTGGATACTCGATGCCTATGCGGGCCGTTTCGACACCGATTTCCGCGGACAGTTCTTTGCAAAAGGTCCTAAGCCGTATGGTGCCAATTTCGCTTTGCAACGCGCGGTCGCGCGCGAATTTCCGTTCGACCCGGCGCTCGGCCATCATCCCCTTCGCCCGACAATGGGCGGGGAAGAGACAGCGGTGATCGCTTCAATGCTCACCAATTGTGGGAAGGGGTGGTGGGTTCCGGAAGGCCAGGTGACGCATCATATCGACGGTACGCGCCAGTCGATCGGCTACCTTCGTTCGTACTACGTCGCTGCCGGTTGTCTGGGTACGCGCGACGGCGACGGTCGGTCGTTTTCCAGGCTATTGATACATCTATCGAAATCTCTGGCGCGCGCGAGCGTGAATGAACTGCGGTATTTCGCGTTGTGCATGTCTGGTGAACAGGATCATCGAGTGCGCAGACTGCGCGACGCGGCTTGGCATTGGGGCTACGTCAAGGGATACACACGCGAACTCGGCGTCATGTTGGCCGGCCGGTTCGAGGAGCGTCGTTCGGCATGAATCGAAAGCTGCTGGTGATCGGGCTCGACGGTTACGAGGCGAGCATCGGCGAGAGGTTGATGCGCGAGGGTCGGCTACCGACGCTTGCGAAACTGACGCAGCGCAGTGCGTGCGTTCATCTCGACCATGGAGCCGCCAAGCGCACCGGACTCGCGTGGGAGCACTTCAGCACCGGACTTGCGCCTGAGGCTGCGAATCGCTGGTCGGCGGTCGAATTCGATCCGCTCACGTATCGATGCTCGCAGATCGGCACGGCACTGCGTCCATTCCCCGGCGCGCTTGCGGCCAATACGGTGGTATTCGATTCGCCGTATTTCGACCTGGGGCAGGTGCCGGACGTACAGGGTCTCGTGAGTTGGGGCGCGCACGACCCGGGCACACCACTGCGCTCGAATCCATCGGGACTACTGAGAGAAATTCGCGCCAGGTTCGGTGACTACCCCGCAGCGCAATGGATATACGGATTCACGTGGCCGAGCGCGACGCGAACCAAAGAAATGGGATCGGCGCTCGTGGAAGCGGTACGCGTTCGGACGGAGATCGCCCGTTGGCTGTTGACGGAACGATTGCCCGACTGGTCACTCGGCATTGTCGTTGTGAGCGAACTGCACTCGGCGAGTGAAGCGCTCTGGCACGGTGTGGACGAACACCATCGGTTGTACCAGTCGGCATCCGCACCCCATGCGGGCGCCGGCCTCGAAAAGACGTACGAAGCGGTAGATGCATTGGTTGGAACGTTGGTGTCGAGTTGCCCGGACGCAGCCGTGTTGGCGTTCTCCATGCACGGGATGGGCCCCAACGAGTCTGATGTGGGGAGCATGGTGCTACTCCCGGAGTTCATGTACCGGCGCCACTTCAAATCCCCGCTGATGGTCGAACCCGAAGCGAATCGCGTCGCACGTACCGACACTCCGCAGATGGATGAGCAGGAGGCTTGGAGTGAGCATCTGCGGCAGTACTTTCCGAGTGATACGAACGAATCACTTCGCGCGCGAGTCAGCTTCGCGCAGCGTATTCGTCGCTGGATTCCCGATCCGGCAAAGCAGTTTCTGAAGTGGGTCCTGCGCCGCCCGACAGGACGTCTGTCGAGCACACTCGGTTGGATGCCGGCGGATTGGTACGCGAAGTACTGGCCGCAGATGGATGCGTTCGCGATTCCGTCGTTCTACGACGGACAAATACGCGTCAACCTGATCGGACGCGAAGCGAGCGGTCGCGTTGCGTTGCACAGCTACCAAGAGGCATGTGACCGGATCGAAAACGATCTACGCCGCTGCATCGATCCGAATACAGGTCAGAGCGTCGTGGCCGAAGTGATCAGGAGCCGTTGCAACGATCCGTCCCGCATGGGGCCCACTGAAGCCGACCTGATCGTGGTCTGGGCGGGGTCGCAGTCTGCGTTCGTGCATCCCGACTACGGATCGATAGGTCCGTGTCCGTACCGACGCCCCGGCGGACATACCGGTGATCACGGTATTGCGTGGTTTTCCGATGCTGATGCGAGGTCGGGATTTCACGGGTCGCGCTCGGCATTCGACGTGGTGCCGACGATTGCGGAATTCGTCACCGGCTCGGTTCCTCCGGAATTCAGCGGCGAGAGCTTCCTATCGTTGATATGCCGCGGCGAAAGCCCCGGCCGAGCGTGATATGTGGCCTTGCAGTTGCGATTGGGCCACTCGGTATGAACCTCTCTCTCGAAGCTCGAGAGCCGTCCTCGATTGCACGCTGAGCGCGCGACTCTGCTAACGAATCACGCAGGCTGCTGCTTGAATACGACGAGACGATCCTTCCTGGGGGATACGAAGGATTTCCACTGGACCTGGTGGTCAATGACGTCGAT
>CAYUMA010000560.1:0-10265 GCA_964445675.1 uncultured Pseudomonadales bacterium
AATCGAACTACCAACCAACCCTAACCAAATGATCTTGTTCGACTTTTAACCGGACACTACTGATACCAACTATCTATCGGCGCGGGACCTGTTGCGCGTCGCAAAGGCCGCGCGGCTGCGCGCGACGTTTGCGTACAGTGCCGGCTTGTACGAGCAGAAGGTCCGCATGCTGTTGCGGACGCCGTTGAGAGTTCGCTATGGCGCACCGCGCGGCGGCGTATTGAGCACATTGATGTTCTGGATGTTGAAACACATCTCGAGCGTGACGTTGCGACTGCAGCGATTGGATACCTATCGCGAACACTACCTGTAGGACGACTATCGTGCGGCCAGCCGACACACCTGCAAAATTCGTCATCTTCGATTTCGGCGGTGTCTTGATCGATTGGGACCCGCGCCACCTCTATCGCAAATTGCTTCCCGACGAAGCATCGATCGAGCGGTTTCTGGAGACGGTCTGCACGCGCGAATGGAATGAGCGCCAGGACGCAGGCCGACCGTGGTCCGAGGCCGTGGTGGAGCTCATCGAGCGGCATCCGACGCACCGTTCGTTGATCGAGGCGTATTGGCGACGCTGGCCCGAAATGATCCGCGCCCCGATCGATGCAACGGTGACAATCGCCGACGAACTCAGAGGCCGGGGCGTGCCGCTGTATGGACTCACGAACTGGTCGGCCGAGACGTTCCCCGTCGCGCGCCAACGATTCGATTTCATTCGCTGGTTCGACGGGATCATCGTGTCGGGGGAAGAAGGCATCATGAAGCCGAATCCGGAGATTTTCCGGCGCCTGCTGGACCGACATGGCCTGCGGGCGCGCGACGCACTGTTCGTCGACGACAACCTCACAAATGTGCAGGCGGCGATGGCGCTCGGCATCGACGGACATCACTTCCGATCGGCAGATATCCTGCGGGAACATCTCGTCGAATCCGGTCTGCTGTGACCGGATCAGCGCTGATACCGACGGTCTGGCGTCTCGACGTCGAACCCGACCAACACCGGCCTGCGGTCGGGCAGAAGCCCTGGGATGGCTTCGCTGCTACGGTGGCATTGGTCGACAAACTACGCGAGCGCTTGGGCGAGCGATCGGGTCGGGCCGTACGGCCGACGTGGATGCTTCGAATGGATCCCGACATTGAGCGCTGTTTTGGGCGAGCCGACTTCGTCGTTCGCCAACACGCCGATTTGTTCGACCGGTTGATTGCGCGCGGGGATCCGCTGGGCATTCACGTCCACCATTACCGATGGAACGCCGAACGAGCCGTCGCATTTTCGGATCACGCCGACAGCACTTGGACGACGCATTGCCTCGAGGTGGCGGCGGATGCATTCAAGAACGCGTTCGGCACGCCCGTCATCCGCGGCAGTCACGGCGGCTACTTTCTCAACGAAACTGTGTTGGACGCGGCAGTCGAACTCGGCATTCGCATCGATCTCACGGTTGAGCCCGGCCTGGCACCGAAGCTGGCCGACCCGTCCCTCGGCGCATACACAACGGCCCCATCCGGAAATTTCGTCCAATGTCCGCGACACCCTTACTATCCGTCGCGCCAGTCATTCGCTGTGCCCGCTCGATTGCCAGCCGACAGCCGACCCGTCCTCCTCGTGCCCCTCACTGCATTTGATTACCCAACTGCGTTGCGACCATGGCATAGGCAAATCGCGCACAGACTTCTCAACAGACCCGATCATCACTTGCCCCTCAGCCCGTGGAAACGCTGGCGTACTCCAAAGATCTACTGGGATCTGGTGGAGCGCGCGGTGGATGAACAACCCGCACGTTACTTCGCGTTTGCGACGCGAACCGACGATCCGGCGTCTGAGTCACATCGACGAGTCTGGGAGCTGCTCGATTTTCTACCCGACCACCCGATCGCTGAGCGTTTGCAGTTTGTCGATCCGCTCGCGCCTGAAATCCAAGCGCTGGTTCCGTGAATCCCCTTGCACGCATCTGGATCAGCGTGAGCAATATCGCGAGGACCGGTGTTCGCGGCGCGAATCGACTCAGATTCCATTTGTTCTTCAAGCACCGGCCCGCAGCCGGGGAGTATTGCAACTCCAAACGCGTTCGACCCGTTAAGGAACCTTCCGCCAGCCATCAACACAGACCGTATCTCGCAGTCATTCGCAGCGGCGCAGAACATGGTTTGCGAGATGACGGCAGTGAACGGAATTTCGATATCGCCTTGAGCTTGTACGCGCGCCCGAGCCCCGGTTCGTTGAATGCGTGCGAGTACGCGTATTCGGGTGGGATCAACAAGTTTCAGGCCGCGCGCCAGTTCATCGATGGCGCGCAGTTGGACCGGTACCAGGGTTTCGTTTTTCTCGACGATGATCTCGAGATGTCGTATTCGCACCTCAGCCAGTTCGTCGACTATTGCTCAACGCGCGGATTCGGTTTGGCGCAACCGAGCCTCACATTGGATTCCGCTTATTCGCATGCGCATTTACTCAACGCATCGCCGTCCGGCTGGCGATCGGTTGCAATGGTCGAGGTCATGTGTCCGTATTTTTCAAAAGCCGCACTCGAAGTGGCCCTGACTACGTTCGACTTGAGTTATTCGACTTGGGGGCTCGACCTCGTCTGGCCGCGATTGTTGAACGTCTCTCCCGTCGTAGTGGATGAATTCACGATGCGACACAAGAGATCCGTTGGGCACGCTGAAGGCGAGTTTTACGCATATTTGAAGCGCATCGGCATTTCCCCGGAACGAGAGGCGCAGGCGCTCGAGAAAATGTCGGATCAGAAGCTACGCCAACTCACCCGATTGCCACCCAGTCGACCAGCGCGCTGATGATCGCGAGGATGACGATCACGATCATGATCACGCCGATCAAACGCCAGCCGTGGAACTGCTTCGTGCCGTTTTCCTGCGTATCCATGTGTTTCGAGTTCTCGTGTGCTGCGCGTGCGGCTCACATTCCTTGACGGACCTAGACCCCTTCCAGATAATACGCGGCCCGCGCGCCCGTAGCTCAGTTGGATAGAGCACCAGGCTACGAACTTGGGGGTCGGGCGTTCGAATCGCTCCGGGCGCGCCATTCAATCAAACGGGACTGCGAGTCCCGTTTTCATTTGTGCATTCAATCAGTCTCTGGCTGCATGCGTCCTGATCAGATCCAGAAAGAGGTCGCGCAACGACAAGATGCCGATCGCTTTACCTTCTTCGACGACCGGCAGGTGACGAATGTGATGTTCGCTCATCAGGTCGACGCAGTGATCGGCGCTATCCGCGCGCGTCACACTGACGACGTTGCGCGTCATGATTTCCGACACGTGTGTCTTCTGCGACGTCTTGTGGTCGAGAATGACTTTCGTCACGTAGTCGCGCTCCGACACGATGCCGACGATGTAGCCGTCGATCTGCACGAGCAGCGCACCGACCTTGCGGTCGTGCATCATCTTGGCCGCCGCGAACACCGAGTCGAGCGGATCGATCCACAACACCGAATGGCCCTTCACATCGAGGATGTCTTGTACGGTTCGCATGCGCCGCTCCGTCGTCTCGCCGATTCTAGCGTCAGAACAAGGGGGTCAGAGTGTCTTTCCGAGGTAGATAAGTACTCTGACCCCCGTTATCACCTCGATGGCGACTACGCAGCGCCGTCACGGCGCGTGAGGTAGTCTGTGCGGACGCAGGTGGGAGGACGCACGATGAATGATGCAGCAAGGATCGAAGGGAAACTGTGGCGTGGCCGCAACTGGTCGACCGATGCCGGCGCCGGCAGTGTGCATGACGATGCGACGGCAACGAAGCTCGGATTTCGCGGCGGCACTGTGGCCGGCAACATCCACATGGATCAGTACGCGGCGCTCCTGGTCGATCTGTTTGGTCGCGAGTGGTTCGAGCGCGGTGCGTTGTCGCTGTACTTCATCAACGCGACCGTCGACGGCGAAGCTGTTCGCGTGACCGCGCAGGCACGCGCTGCGGGAAACAGGCAGATCGATGTCGCGATGTTCCGCGACGACGGTTTGCCGGTCTCCGCCGGCACGGCATCGCTGTACGACCACAGCTTCTCCGCGCTGAAGCGCCGCGACCTGAAGCCGATGGACCCCGCGGCGTTGCGCATCTTGCGACCGCTGCAGATTGGACAATCATTGGGCGAATATGACGTGACGCCCGACGCCCTGCGATTTCGAGAACGTCTTGGCGCGGGTCTCGTCAGCGATCCGTTGCCGTGGTATTCGCAGGCGTCCCCGTGGGAAGGATCGATCGCGTCGCCATCGCTGCTCGTGGAGTTGCTGTGGGGACCGCCGATGCGTGGCTTGAACGCGGTGATCGGCAACACCGGCGGCGTGGGGCTCTTCGGTGCCATCGAAGTCGCGCACCATAACGGCCCAGTCTTCCTGGACCGTTGCTATCGCGTATCCGCGCGAGTTGCGGCAGTGACCGAGAGTCCGAAGACCGAATCGCTGTGGTTCGACTCCGCGGCGCACGACGAGTCTGATCGCCTCGTGGTCACGCAGCGAATGATGCTGCGCTTCATGAAGGCGTCGTCACCGCTGTATCCATGACCGGAGACTGCAATGGCCGACGTCATCTATGACGAGCGGGACGGGATCGCGATCGTTGCGATCAACCGACCCGACAAGAAAAACACGCTCACCGAGTCGGTGGTCGACGGGATCGCAGACGCCATCGATCGCGCGGCGCGCTCGAAGGATGTCGCCGCGATCGTGCTGCGCGGCGTCGGTGATACCTTCACCGCGGGCTACGACCTGACACATCGGGGGCGTTGGGACGTGCCGTACGGCGCGCCGCACATCGATGCTCGCGCCGGCGCGTGGGATCCGGTGCGCGACTATCAGTTCATGGGCAACAACGTGCGCCGCTTCATGCGCATCTGGGAGTGCCCGAAACCGGTGCTCGGCGAGATCAAGGGGTGGGCGATCGGCGGCGCGACGGACCTCGTGCTGTGTTGTGATCTGCTGTTCATGGCGAATGACGCGCACATCGGCTACGCGCCGAGCCGGATCTACGGAACCCCAACGACGATGTTATGGGTCTACCGGCTGGGCCTCGAGCACGCAAAACAGTTTCTGCTGACGGGTCGCGCGATCGATGCGGCGACCGCGTATCGCATCGGGCTCGTCTCGTACGTCGTCGATCCGGCGGAGCTCGCGCAATTCATCGAAGCAGAAGCCAAGCGCTTCGTGCACATCCCGGCGAATCAACTCGCGTTGAACAAACTGCTGATCAACCAGGCGTTCGAAAACATGGGGCTGCGCACGACGCAGTTGCTCGGTACGTTTTTCGACGGCATCACGCGGCATACGGAGGAGGCGTATCGCTGGGCCGAATCCTTCGATGAAAAGGGATTTCGTCAGGTGATTCGCGAACGCGATGCACCGTGGCAGGACTACGGCGAAAAGCCGAAGGGATGAAGGCCGTCAACGAGTCGCAGCCGACGCACGGGATTACCTTTGCTGCGGCCACACGCGTCTGGCTACGCATCGGATTCCTCAGTTTCGGCGGTCCGGCTGGCCAGATCGCATTGATGCACAAGATGCTGGTCGAGGAAAAACGCTGGATCGGCGAAGAACGGTTCCTGCACGCGCTGAACTACTGCACCTTGCTGCCTGGGCCAGAAGCGCAGCAGCTCGCCACCTACATCGGCTGGCTGCTGCACGGCACGCGCGGTGGGTTGGTCGCCGGCACACTGTTCATCCTCCCGGGTGCGGCTGCGATCCTCGCGCTGTCGGTGATTTACGTGACGATCGGTCACGTGCCTTTGATCGCCGGGATTTTTATGGGATTGAAAGCGGCGGTGATGGCGTTGGTGGTCGAAGCAGTTTTGCGCGTGGGTCGCCGTGCATTACGCAGCGTCGTCGCGCGCGCTGTTGCCGCGATCGCATTCCTCGCGCTGTTTGTCTTCGCATTGCCGTTTCCGCTGATCGTCATCGCGGCCGGTGTGTTCGGTTATCTGTGGTCGCGCTCGGGCCGCGTCGGGTTTGGCGCTGGCGGACACGCAGCCAGCGTGCGGGACGCTGTGGTTCCGGTGATCGATGACGCTGCACTGCATCGTGCGACGCCGGGTACGGGACGTGCATTACGGTTGCTCGCGTGGTGGCTGCCACTGTGGTTCGCGCCGATGGCGCTGGCGGCGATACTGCTCGGACCCGAGCATCTCTACGTGCAGTCCGGCATGTTCTTCGCGGGCATGGCGGTCGTGACATTCGGCGGTGCGTACGCGGTGCTTGCGTACGTGGCGCAACGCGCAGTCGTCGACTTCGGCTGGTTGACGAGCGCGCAGATGCTCGATGGTCTCGCGCTCGCCGAGACGACCCCGGGCCCGCTGATTCTCGTCGTGCAGTTCGTTGCATTCCTTGCGGGATATCACGCGCACGGCATGACTGGCGGCGTGATTGCGGCTGCCATCGCATTGTGGGCGACGTTCGTCCCGTGTTTCTTGTGGATTTTCCTCGGTGCGCCGTACGTGGAGTCGCTGCGGCACCAAGTGCCGCTGGCCGGCGCGCTCGCCGCGATCACCGCGGCGGTCGTCGGTGTGATTGCAAACCTTGCGCTGTGGTTTGCGCTGCACGCGCTGTTCACGCGCTCCGCGGCCACGCCGCTACCGGGCACTCAATTGTTCCTGCCCGATCTCGCGAGTATCAATGTGCCGCTCGCGTGCTTGACGTTGCTGGCGCTGGTGCTGACATTCGCGCTGCGCTTCACGGCGTCCCGCTCACTGCTCGTCATGGCGATCGCGGGCGCCGCGACACTGTGGGTGACGCAGTAAGATTGCGATCGGGAGGCTCTCGAGGTGAGCGAATTTGAAACCATCGACGTGGCGCCGGTGATCCTTGCCGTCGCCGAATGCCAAACGAAACGAAGCGAGATCCCGGCGCGGATACCGCGCCTGTTCGACGTTGTGTATGCGTGGCTGCCAGGCAGCGGAGTCACGCAGGCCGGACACAACTACGTCGTGTACGACGCGTTCACGAGCGACGGCATGCGGATGCAGGTGGGCTTTCCGGTATCGAAGCGATTCACGAGTGGCGCGCAGGTTCGGTGCGTTGAACTCGCCGGCGGACGTGCAGCGCACACGACGCACGTCGGCCCGTACAGCGGCATATCGGCCACGACCGACGCGTTGAACGCATGGTGCGCGCAGCAAGCGTTGCCGCTCGCGGGCGTTGGATGGGAAGTCTACGGCGACTGGAACGACGACGCGTCGCAGCTCGTCACCGACATCTACTTCCGGTTGGCGTGACCGCTAAGGGCTATCACACGACGCGCTTCGAGGACGGTCCGTATCCGGTTGCGTGACTGTCACAGTCACGTTGGCACGGTGGCGTTCGTTCATCGAATGCCTGCCTTGCCGGTGCTCAAGAACTCTTCCAGGGCGTACAAGGTCTTTTGCGGGAATCGGTCGAACGGATAGAACCGGCTGATGACGTCCACAGCTGCCGCATAGGTGTTGATGTCAAGGACGCGCAGCAGGAAGCGTATGTCAGCTTCGTCGAAGAAGCCTGGCCCCAAACGCATCGCGAGACACTTCATTGCGAGCAGGTATTCGGGGGAAGCGACGAGCACGCGCAGATGTGGCAAATCGAGATAGGGATGAAACTCACCATGATCGCTGAGGTACCCCTTCACAGCGTCGTTCAGCCAATCTTCCTCCACGTCTGCGATGAGCGCGACACGGCGTGCCGCAGCGCGGACCGCGGCCGGTGGACGGAACAGTCCGTCGACGTCCTTTGTCGATGCTCGGGCGTCGTACACGAGACACATCACCGCTCCGCCTACGAGATACAACTCAGCGATCTCGTTGGTGCGTTCGAGTTCCGTGTTCAGCAGGCGGAAAAGTCGGTTGATTTCGCGCTTCTGCAGCGTCATACGCGTGCACCAACGCCGCTGTCGGCGAAGATGTTTCGCCTGCGGAATGACGGCAGGCCGCGCACGAGCAGGTGTAGGCGCAGGCTCGTCAACTCGGTCGCGAATACCGGGTCCGCAAGCGGCGGCACGCCTTTCGTCCATGCGGGCGGTGCAACGTCGAGTTGCACAGCCGCTTGTTCGAGCATGGCTGCTACGTAGTTGAGCTTCTGCGCATCCAACGCCGCGGCGGGGCGGTGCTCAACCGACGCGGTGAACTCCGACGCCGTCAGGTTGCTCAGAAAGTCGTTCAACTCCGCGTAGACGAAGCCCGGGTTCGATGTGGCGGCGAGTCGCCGGCACAGCTTGTCGAAGGCGCCCGTCGAGGCGGGCAGCGCGCGACCCAATACCCACGCCGACACAGACATGCCGGCGCGCTTCGCGTGTGCCTCGATGCGACGCTTGTCGCGCGGCGAAAGGCGGATCTGCATTTGGCTCGACTTGTCCATCGAGCAAGATTAGTAACCCTCGAATCAAGTGTCAATACGATGTATTGACACATTCGGGGCCGACGGGAAGGATGACGAACCGCGTCACGTTGCGGCTGACAGCGTCCCCTGGACACGTTTAGCATCGGTTGCGTCTGTCAAACCCCGCGTATTTGTTGGCGCCCCGGACAGGACTTGAACCTGTGACCTGCCCCTTAGGAGGGGGCCGCGCTATCCTCTGTGCCACCGGGGCAGAGCTTATAAATCAATGAGTTACGAATTGGCCTAAAAATCCGAGCGCAATCCGAGCGCAATTTTTGTCGCAGACACCAAAACCACCACGATCAGCTCGTGTTTCCGACGCAAAGGGACGCTTCGGATGATCGGGTACACGCAAAGTCAATTTTTCACACATGGCGGCGAGTCTATCAGCGAACCCGGCCGGAGGCGCGAGAGCTACCCGACAGCCGTCCCCGGGAGGCGGCTCGCGGAGGGGTTTGATTGATAAAAAAACCACACCGCGACTGGTGTTGGTTTTCTGGTTACGGGGTGAGATTCCAGCAATATAGTTCGGTTCGCCTTACCCATCGCTACTAGAGGTGAACACCATGGCGCAGCCACGAACCGCCGACTTGCCCTGCATTTCCTACTCGGTTCCAAACGCCGCCAAGGTGGTGGATGTGCCGGAGACCAAGCTCTGGCAGGCCATCAAAGACAAGCAACTCCGATCGTTCAAGGTGGGTCGGTCCCGCAGGGTCACGGCACCGCCGGAGGCGACCGTCACGAACGCGACGTCGCCATGCAGTTCTCTGATTGAACTGTCAGCGCGCGCCGGGATTGCGGAATCGATTCGCTTGGCCCTCGCCGTCACGGGGCGCGAGACATTCGAAGTCCTTCTCTACCAGGATAGTGAGCTGGCCACCGTCGAGCGGCAGGCTGGCGCGAACCGATACTTCCGATTCCGTTGCGGCCCAATGCTGTGTTGCCTGTTGCGGCAGCGTGACAGTGATGGTGCCGCTCGCATAAGTGGCCAGCGCCTCCGCGCCCGCGTTCAGCCGATAGAGCAATCGGGCGCCGCTCGGAAAGCGAGTGGCCGATTCCACGGCACCACCGGTGCCGAGTCGTTCGACTTCGTCGCGGTCGAGCCGCAGCCGGATGCTGTCGTCGAGAATGCGCAGTTTCATTGTGATGGCTCCGGGCAGTGACGGGTCAGTTCGGCGACAGAGGAAGCGTAGCCGAAGTGTGCCCAAGCCGCTCGGCACTGCGCCGGTCATCGCTCGGTAGCTACTTCGAAGGTCCCATCTGCGGCGCCGACGATCTCGATGATTTCCTGCATATCGGTGCGGTAAATGGTTGCCCCCAGCGCGCCCGTAGTACCTCAGCGCCCACAGATCGGGATGACCGTTCGGTTCGCCTGTCCCCACCGATATCACCACAACCTTGGGCCGCGTCGTCGCGATCCAGTGTCCGTCTTAGCGTCCGCACGTCCACGTCTCGTAGGCACTGTGGCCGCATTCGTTTTCGTCCAACCCGCACGAAGGCGCCTGTAGAAGGTGGGGGCGCTCACGCCCGAGCGATAGAGCGCTTCTGCGAGTGGCGTATTCGCACCCTCGACCGTGATGACCGACCGATAGACTCTGGCCGGTGTACGTGCCGCGCGATGTCGAGACCAGCCAATTTTCAGTCGGGATCGATACAGATCGGGGCTCACGCTAGGGTACGGATTTCTAGGAATGTGTGCCGAGGTCAATCGTCTTCAAGCGGTTCGCGTAATCTATGGGTGTCAGCGATTGCTCGATTATCTTGCCGCAAATGACGGAGCTTCGCGGGATGCCATTTGAGCTGCGCGACGCGGCTCCTGACAAGCGCGACGTAGGTGTCATGGGTTAGCGGCGCCAGTCTGCGGTGTCTCGTTGCGTTGCAGAACCTACAAGCAGCCACGATGTTGTACTTTTGGTT
>CAYUMA010000561.1:0-2307 GCA_964445675.1 uncultured Pseudomonadales bacterium
CGTTGCCGCGCTGCAGGCCGCGGGTCTGGTCGAAACGCTGAAGGGTCCGGGTCCGTTTACGGTTTTCGCGCCGGACGACGCTGCGTTTGCGAAGATCCCGAAGGCTGACCTCGATGCGCTGCTGAAAGACAAGGAAAAGCTAACGGCTGTGCTGCTTGCGCACGTGGTTCCGGCAAAGGTCATGTCGAAGGACGTCACGGCTGGAATGGTCAAGACCGCGGGTGGATACGAGCTGAAGGTCGGTACCAAGGGCGGCGTCACCGTGGACGCTGCGAAGGTCACGGCGGTCGATATCGTTGCCGATAACGGCGTGATCCACGTGATCGATACCGTGGTACTGCCGAAGCCGAAGATGTAGGTGACTCCGGAGTGGGCGCGCTCCGTCGACCGCTCGGCCGGCGGAGCACTTTGGACTTCGTTGATGAGCGTCGCTGGCAGTTTGAAGGCGGCGCAGGGGCCACCGTAGCGGCGTCAGACGGGGTCTGCTCGTTGGGATGATCTGGGACGGTTGCGTGCCGCCTCGGTGATCATGGACTGCGGCTGACGATGGCAGCGGTGCTGATCAGTTCCTCGAGTAACGCCAACGCCATCCGGCCAGATATGGCGAACGGGTCGAGGCGTGGCCTTTCCGAATACTTCAGCACGGTGCCCATGTTGATCCGGCCCAGATCCACTCGGCCCATCCGCCAACCGGCGAAGCGGCGCTCGTCGATCTCGGTGTAGTCGAGCAGCGTCACATCGCGGTGTCGCGAATCGCGCAGCAGGTTGTTGTAGAGCCGGTTCACCTGTTGGCGGCCGCCCTCGAGCACCTGCATGAAGACGTCGCCGCTCTCGTACACGCATAACACACCCGTGATGCCGTGTTCCGGATTGTGCGCCTGCGACCGGTCGAGGATTTCATCGATCAGATGCGCGTCGATGTCACCCACCACGCGGCTCGCATAAAGAAGGCGCACCAGCATTCGTTTTGCCTCGTTATGGTCGAGCGTCGTTCATGAGCCAAAGGAACTCGCGGCGCAAACTCGAGTTCTTGAGGAAGCTGCCGCGCATCACACAGTTCACGATCTTCGAGGATGCTAGCTCATTCGATTCGAGAACGCTTGCATCGTCAGCTCTGCGCATGTGCTCACGTCATCCAGAGGTTGCGCGACTCAGCAACGCGTACTGGCGCTCGCGGACCCTGCAGGCTTCAACGACAGTTCCGGCGTTTCTAAACGATTTAACTGAGGGGATTGGTGTCGCGGCCAAAGACGCGAACGCGCTGTGGTTACTCGCAGCGCGCGGCGCTGTAGTAGGATGCAGGCCCGCTTCGAAACGGCGCTCGACATGACTGCAAGCACGCTGCTCGACGAACGTATACCGCTGCGAATTTCGGTGCAGGCCGCGAAGGGTCCGTTGATCGTTCCGCTCTGGTTCGAATGGGACGGGGCGCGGTTCTGGTGCGCCAGTCAAAAGGACGCCGCCGTCGTCCGCGCGCTCGAGCGCGAACCGCTGTGTGCGTTCGATCTGTCGACCAACGAGATGCCGTACCGCGGCCTGCGTGGTCGCGGACACGCGCAGTGTCGGCCCGAGCGCGGCGTTGTGGTGCTCGAACGGCTGATCGATCGTTACCTGCCGGACCGGCGGACTCCGCTCGCGGCATGGCTGTTGTCGCGCAGCGCGAATGAAGTCGCTATCGAAATCACGCCGACGTGGCAGACGACCTGGGACTACTCGGCGCGTATGTCCGACCTGAGCTGACGGCCGGGTCGGCTCGCGAGCCCCGCCTCACACCGATCGTTTGCGCGTCGTGCGTTCGATGGGTCTTGCCATTTTCTTCACACCGGTCGGCGTAACGTCCCCGCTGTCCGACCAAAGGAAAAAGCCAGCGTGACCGCTCTGTCTGCCCCCGCTCCCGGCGCTGCGTTCGGCGAGATTGCGACGGTTTTCGAGTTGCCGCGCCTGCTGCTGCAGTCAGCACGGCTGCTTGCCATCGACGCCGGTGCGGGCGGACCGGTGCTGGTATTGCCGGGATTCGGTGCAAACGACGCATCCACCGCGTTGCTGCGCGGATTTCTGCGCCGGATCGGATTCGACGCGCATGGCTGGGGCCTCGATCGCAATCACGGTGACGTGATGGCGTTGCTCGATCCGGTTCGCGACGCGGTCCTGCGCCTGGCCGAGCGCAGCGGTACTCCCGTGCAACTGGTCGGCTGGAGCCTCGGCGGCGTGCTGGCCAGGGAAACTGCGCGGGATGCGCCGGATGCGGTGCGTCAGGTGATCACTTTCGGCACTCCGGTGGTCGGCGGACCCAAGTACACGCAGGTC
>CAYUMA010000562.1:0-2681 GCA_964445675.1 uncultured Pseudomonadales bacterium
TGAAGGTGTTCGATCGGCATGCCGAGCGGGTGTGGCACGTCCATTTCAAGGATTGCGATCCGGATGTGGCGCGCGGCGCACGCGCGCAGGGGCTCGGCTACCTCGCCGCCGTGCGCGCGCAACTGTTTGGTGAGCTAGGCACAGGCGCCGTCGACTTCGCCGCGGTCAGAGATGCGCTGACGCGAAATGACTACGACGGTTGGATCGTCGTCGAACAGGATGTGTTCCCCGGCTACGGCACGCCCAAAGAGAGCGCGCTTCGTAATCGCGCGTTCTTGCGCCCGTTGGGCATATAGGGGTGCGTACAGTGCGTACTGTTCCTAGAGTGCGTACTGTGCTCGTGTGCCAAGCGTACCAAGTGCCTTGTGCACCAGGCACACCATGCACCAAAGCACCGTACGCACTTTTGGAACTGTACGCACCGTACGCACTTTGTTAGGTGCGCCCGCGTGTATGATTCGCTCCATGGCCACCGGCTCAACATGGAAGAGCCCGCTTCACGAGATGACGCAGACCACGCCGACGTGTCTGTGGAACGACTCTGCCGACCTCGACGAACTACGGCAGTCGATCGAGCACGGTGGCGTCGGCGCGACGTGCAATCCGGTGATCGCGCACACCGTGCTGAAGACGCGGATGGCGGAGTGGCGGCCACGGATCGCGGCGTTGATTCGCGAAATGCCGAGGGCCACCGAGGATCAGATCGGGTGGGCGGCGGTCGAGCGGCTCTCTACCGACGCGGCCGCGCTGCTGTTGCCGGCGTTCGCGACGCATCAGGGCCGCAACGGGCGATTGTCAATCCAGACCGACCCGCGGCTCTATCGCGATCCCGACGCGATTGTCGCGCAGGCGCGCCACTTCAACGCGCTGGCGCCCAACATGATCGTCAAGATTCCGGCCACGAGCGCGGGAATTCCCGCGATTGAAACCGCCACGGCGCTGGGCATCAGCATCAATGCCACCGTGTCGTTCACGCTGCCGCAGTGCCTGGCCGTGGCCGAGGCCATCGAGCGCGGGCTGAAGCGCCGCGAGGCAGACGGCCACGACGTGTCGCGCATGGGAACGGTGTGCACCATCATGGTCGGCCGGCTGGACGACTGGCTCAAGGCCGTCATGGATCACGAAGGCATCACGACCGACCCTGGTCATCTCGAGTGGGCGGGCGTTGCCGTGTTCAAGAAGGCCTACCGGATCTTCCGCGAGCGCGGCTACCGGACGCGGTTGCTGTCGGCCGCGTTTCGCAACCACATG
Organism: uncultured Pseudomonadales bacterium; assembly: GCA_964445675.1. Taxonomy (GTDB): domain Bacteria; phylum Pseudomonadota; class Gammaproteobacteria; order Pseudomonadales; family Azotimanducaceae; genus DATJGR01. The sequence continues at coordinate 1,252 of CAYUMA010000562.1, forward strand.
CACTGGAGCGAGCTCGTCGGCGGCGACGTCGTGATCTCGCCGCCGTGGTCGTGGCAGAAGCGCTTCATCACCAGCGATGTGCCGGTGTTGTCACGGATCGACGCGCCGGTCGATCCGCGCATCGTCGACGACCTGTCGCGACGCTTCGCCGACTTCCGGCGTGCCTACGACGAAACCGGCCTGGCGCCCAGCGAGTTCGACGACTTTGCCCCGACCCGACGGACGTTGCGGCAGTTTCTGGCGGCGTGCGCAGACCTCAATCAACTCGTCCGCGACGTGATGCTGCCCAATCCGGACGCAAAATGACGGGCAAACACCGGCGCCTCACCATGGCGCAGGCGCTCGTGCGGTACTTGAGCGCACAGGCCACCGAGCGCGACGGGCGCCGCCAGCGGTTCTTTGCCGGCGTGTTCGGGATCTTCGGCCACGGCAACGTCGCCGGCGTCGGCCAGGCGCTCGATCAGATGAGCGACCGGGTGCGCTATTACCAATGCCGCAACGAACAGGCGATGGTCCACACGGCGGCCGCGTTCGCGAAAATGTCGAACCGGTTGCGGACGCTCGCCTGCACGACGTCGATCGGTCCAGGCGCCACCAATATGATCACGGCCGCCGCCGGAGCGACGATCAATCGGCTGCCGGTGCTGCTGTTGCCGGGCGACATCTTCGCCACCCGCGCGCCTGCGCCGGTGTTGCAGCAGCTCGAATCGGGCCAGAGCCAGGACGTCTCGGTGAACGATTGCTTTCGTCCGGTGTCGCGGTACTGGGACCGAATCAATCGCCCCGAGCAGCTGCTGACATCGCTGCCGGAAGCCATGCGCGTACTGACCTCGCCTGTCGAGACCGGCGCCGTGACGCTGGCATTACCGCAAGACACGCAGACTGAAGCGTTCGACTATCCGGAGGCGTTCTTTGAAGAGCGCGTGTGGACGATCGCGCGGCCGCGTGGCGACGCCGCAGCGATCGCGCGCGCGGCAGACGCGATTCGGTCGAGCCGGACGCCGCTCATCATCGCAGGCGGCGGCGTGCTCTACAGCGAGGCCGCCGATGCCTTGCGCCGGTTCGCCGAAGCGACGGGCATCGCGGTCGGCGAGACCCAGGCGGGGAAGAGCGCGATCCCCTGGAATCACCCGCTGGCGGCGGGCGCGATGGGCGTCACCGGAACGCTGGCGGCCAACCGGCTCGCGCGCGAGGCCGACCTCGTGATTGCCGTCGGCACGCGTCTCAGCGACTTCACGACGATGTCGAACAGCGCGTTCGCGCATCCCGACGTGACGTTCGTCGGCATCAACGTGTGCGAGATGGACGCGCACAAACATGCCGCGCTCGCGGTCGTGGCCGATGCTCGGGTCGCGCTCGACGAACTCACGTCATGCCTCTCGGGATACCGCACCAGCGCCGAGTACCGCGCGCGGCTCGATGCCAACCGC
>CAYUMA010000563.1:0-6887 GCA_964445675.1 uncultured Pseudomonadales bacterium
CATGTGGCGCCGTTAGAGATCGTGACAGATACGACTGACGATCCACAGTTCCGATCGACATCAGTGCTCTGCTGGCGCGGCCGCCGCTGCGATATTCCGCGGAATGGGAAACCACGCGGCACGCTGCTCCTCGACCCGATCGCAACGTGCCACGGGCGGCGCCTCGACCGGCCGGCCATCGGGACGCACGAAGTAACAGCGGCCGTCGCGAGCGCGCTCGATGCTGAATCCCCCTTCGTGGACGAACCGGTGGTGTGTCGTGCATAGCACCAGCAGATTGTCGAGGCTCGTCGCGCCGCCATCCGCCCAATGCGCGACGTGATGCGCATCGAGATAACGCTCGTGATGGCAACCCGGAAAGGTGCAGGCGCGATCGCGTGCGTACAACGCCCGCTTGAGCGCGGTCGGGACGGTGCGCTGTTTGCGGCCGACGTCGAGCATTGCACCGTCATCGCGGTGGACAATCGGCACCACCGAGCCGTCACAACACAGCCGCCGCAGCGTCGGCAGCGGCAGATCGGACTCACCACCCAGTCCGCTCAACGCGTTTGCGTCCACGTGGACCACGACCTGATAAGACTCCGGCGCAGCGCCGCTATGGCGCCGTCCCGCGAGCGCATCCCGGGCCATCTGCAACAGTGCATCCGCACCCTTCGCAAAGAACGACCGGGTCGGATCCTCCGGCAGCGTGCTGCCGACGAACTCGAGGGCTTTGAGCACCAGTTCGAGTTCCGCGCGCGGCAACTCGACCGTCAAGCAACCCGAGCCATCTTCCCTGAACTGACGACACAGGCTGCGCGACTCGTGTAGCCGCTTCGCGTCCTGCGCCGACACCTCGGCATCGCCATTGCGCAGACGACGGCAGTACGCCTCGACCTGCGCCGCACTCGACTCGAGTGCGAAGCTGAGCAACTCGGTTTCGTCGCGCTGTGTCGCGACCCGGCACAACGCGCGCACTTTGGAATACGACAGGTCGCCGCGCGCGAACGCTTCGTCGATCTGCGACAAGCCCCACAGCGCTCGCGCAACTCGCACTTTCTCCTGCGCAGTCACGCGCGCGATGCCGCAGCGCCAGTTCAGCCAATCCGCGCAATCGGCGTTGCCATACGCTTTCCAACCCTGGCGCAGATCGAACTCACGCAGCAGCACCAGGAATCCGTGTGTTGCGCGGCAGACGTCCTGCCAGCGCTCGATCAACGTCGCTTCGAGATCATCGATCGGACGAAACGAGAGCACGTTCGTTGCGGGTGCGTTCATGGCTGATTCTCCGTAACTGTACGAACGTACAGTATACGTCATGGATACAAAAATCCAGCATTTTCATTGGTGAAAACGCGATTGTGGTTCAGTGGATCCAGTGCTATCTGCGATCAGGTGCTGCTGCCGAATGCGACCGCTACGAGGTCAATATACGGCTCGGCCCATTCCCGAAACGAACTGCCGTCGGTCCAAGCCGCACGTGCGTCGGGTCGCGTGAAAAATTCCCAGAGCTTCATTCGGTCGTTGACTACGTACAGCGGCAGCAGGATTGCGAGGTTTGCATCAGCTGCGACGCGCTGCAGATAGCTATCGATGAAGACCGCTGCCAATTCTGGCTCGGTATCGAGATAGCTGCAGGCCTGACGCACGATATCGAGTGCACCATCGCCGAACCGTGCCTCATGCAGATCGAACACGCCGCTCACGCGCCAACCGTCGCCGCTGCGCACAACCGTCAGGTTGTTGAGTTTGTAGTCGCCGTGCACGAACGTGTTGGGACGCGATCCCTCGACTGTGAGGGCGCGCTTCACGGCACTGTCGATCCACGCATGATCAGCGCCGCTCACCGCGCCGTGGCGTGCGGCCAGCTGCACGATGGCGCGAGTTTCGTCGATCACGTGTTGAGTATCGTTGCCGGGGTACGGCTCCAGCGCGATTGACGTGACGCCGAAGTCGCCGGCGAATGGCCCTGTGAGCCGTTGCATTTCCGCCAGCATCACACCGAGCGCCGCGGCGACATCGCGCCGGTCTTGCGGTGCAAGCGCCCGTCGAATACTGCGCTCGTCGAAGCACGTGCCGGGCATCCGCGGCATGACGAGATACGGCCACCCGAAGATGTCGCTCGCTTCGTCGTGCAGCATCGGCCACGGCACCGGTGCGTTCGTACGCGCATGCAACTGCGATGCGAAGAATCGCTCCTTTGTGAACTGCCAGCGGTCCTCACGCCGCCACGTCGTTTCGTGCAGCTCTTTCACCCAATGGGGTGCGCCGCGCAGCACGAACTCTCCCGCCGTCGTCGTGACGAATACGTTCTGCCCGAACAATCCGCTGGTGGTTGGGGCTGCGCTCACGAAACGGCCGAGGTTCAGCCGCGCGGCGACAGCTTCGAATTGCCGGTCGCTGATCGCCCCCAGCCGTTGTGAATAGATGATGGGGTCAGCGGCGCTCATTCATCCGAATCGCTTGGTTCGAGTCATCCCGATTCCAACAACTTCGCCCCTTTGCGTGACCATGGCAGGGCCTCTTGCTGAGTACTGGCGAACTTGTTGAGCGCGATCGGCGCGAGTGTGAGTGTGCAGGCACGCCGACGTCATCAAGGGCAAGTGCGTATAGCCGTTGCGCTGCCGACGCCGAACACTGCGCCTATCGCTGAACATTCACGGAGGTAACGGCATGCTCAAAGAAGTCACTGGCGACATCCTGCTCACGGGTGCGCACGCGATTGCCCATGGCATCGCGCCGAATGACAATTTCCACCAGGGGCTCGCGTTGTCGCTGCGGGAGCAGTATCCATCGATGTACAAGGACTTTCGTCACTACTGCCAGCTCGACCATCCGAAGCCCGGCACGCTATGGGTGTGGGGCGGTGTGAAAGGGGTCCGCGTGATCAGCCTGCTGACGCAGGACGAAGCGCCCGGCCACGTCGGCAATCCCGGCAAGGCGACTACGCACAACGTAAACCTTGCCCTGCGCGAGTTGCACAAGCTGCTGGGCGACGGCGGCTTCGAGAGTATCGCGCTGCCGCGGCTTGCCACCGGCGTCGGCGGACTCAAATGGGACGACGTGCACCCGCTGATCGAACGTCACCTCGGCGATCTCGAGATTCCGATCTATCTCTACACGACGTTTCGGCCGGGGGTGAAGGGGAAAGAGTAGCTGCCTCTTCCAGAGTCGGCTGGATCCGTCGTCCGGCACCGACGATCGTCCCTTGTGACGGATCTCATTCAATTTCAGCTGCGATTGCCCGATGCTTGCGCGAGGCACATCGCACCACGGGACGTTAAGCATCATGTTGTTCGGCATCGATCGACTCCTCCGCGAACCGTCTCTGCGCGCGCCGCTGAAAGGTCGGCGCGTTGCGCTGGTTGCGCATCCCGCCTCCGTCACGCGCGACGTGGTGCATTCGTTGGATGCGCTGAGCGCACTAGGCGACATCAAGCTGACCGCGGCATTCGGGCCACAACACGGGCTGCGCGGCGACAAACAGGACAACATGATCGAGTCGCCCGACTTCGTCGATCCCGCGCACGGTATACCGGTGTTCAGTCTGTACGGTGAGCACCGTCGTCCCACCGCAGCGATGATGGATACGTTCGACGTCGTGTTGGTGGATCTGCAGGACGTCGGTTGCCGCATCTACACGTTCATCATGACGTTGCGCTACGTGCTGGAAGAGGCCGCGCGCCTCGGTAAAACCGTCTGGGTGCTCGATCGCCCCAACCCGATCGGCCGACCCGTCGAAGGAATCCGTCTGCGGAACGACTGGCAGAGCTTCGTCGGGTCCGGTCCATTGCCGAATCGCCATGGGCTGACGATCGGTGAGATCGGCCGCTGGTACATCGATTCGCTGCACCTCGACGTCGATTATCAAGTCATCCCGATGTCCGGTTGGCGACCGCACGTCGCGCCGGGTTACGGCTGGCCGCTCGACGAACGCACGTGGGTGAACCCGAGCCCCAATGCGGCCAATCTGTCGATGGCGCGCTGCTTCCCGGGCACGGTGATGCTGGAGGGTACGACGCTGTCGGAAGGTCGCGGCACGACGCGGCCGTTAGAGCTGCTCGGTGCACCGGATATCGATGCCCGGAAGTTGCTCGCGAAGATCCACGAACTCGCGCCACAGTGGCTGAACGGTTGTCGCCTGCGCGAGTGCTGGTTCGAACCGACATTCCAGAAACACGTCGGCAAACTCTGCGCCGGCCTGCAGATTCACGTCGATGACGCCGGCTACGATCACCTCGCATTTCGGCCGTGGCGGCTCGTGGCGCTCGCGTTCAAGGCGCTGCGGTCGTTGTATCCGGTCTATCCGTTGTGGCGCGATTTTGCGTACGAATACGAAGCGGGACGCCTCGCGATCGACGTGATCAACGGCGGTCCGCTGGTGCGCGAATGGGTTGACGATCCGAACGCGGACATCGGTGATCTGGAGAAGCTGGCGGTTGCGGATGAAGAGAGTTGGCGCCAGGAGCGCGCACGGTTTTTTCTGTATGGCCCTTAGCGACTGCTGAAGGAATCGCGATCTGGAGATCGCTCCCACATCATGGCGACCATTGTGGGAGCGATCTCCAGATCGCGATGGGCTAAGCCTCAACAATGGGAATCGCGGTCTGGAGGGGAGATCCCTCCCACAAATGACCGCTCCCACATCGTCACGGCTTAGCGGTCGGCAACAACTCGAAATCGTCGAAGAGCTCCGTGGTATGTCTGGCGGTGCGTTCCGCTCGACGCGGTTGCAAGGCGGGTTCGGGAGCCTTCCGCTTGGGTTTCCGTTCCGATCCGAACAGATCCAGTTGTTCTTCTTTGCGTTTCATGTGTGCTCCCTTCAATTCCCAATCCCGGGGACTGCCGTCCCCACCGACTGCAATGGTGCCTCGATCCCCAACAACTTCGCCACCGTCGGCGCCACATCGATCATCTGCACCGGTCCGGCGCGAACGCCTTTTCCGACACCGCGGCCCATCGCCAGCATCAGCGCGCCCATTTCGGGCAGGTTGGGGTCGAAGCCATGAGCGCCGAAGTACACATCCGCAGCGGGTCCCATCACCGCATAGAGCGTGCGGACCCACCACTCAGGGTACGTCAGCGGCACCGTTGGATCGCTGACGACGACGAGATCGCCGGTGCGCGTCGGATGCTTCAGATGAAACCGTTCCGGCAAATCGGCCCCACGATAGACCTCGAACGGCTTCTGCGCTGACAACAGCGCAAAGGCGCCGTCGATCTGTTTCGGATCGTTCAAGAAGACATGCGCGATACCCGGGCCGCCGAAGACGCGTGCTGGAAAGTCGTGTTCCGTCAGAAACCCGGGCAGGTCGAAAAAACTCTCCAGCGCGACCATGCCGTGATCGCTGACGAGCAGCACTGTGGTGTCGTCCCACAGATGCCGCGCATCGATGCCGTCGAGCAGGCGCACGAGTTGTGTGTCCTGGTCGTAGATCTGTTCGACGACATCGGGATGATCGGGCCCGCGCCGATGACCGACCGAGTCGGCGCCACGCCAATAAGCCATGATCAGACCCGGCCGCTGATCGGCGGGCAGATCGATCCACGCGAGCATCTGATCGACTTTGACGGTCTCGGGCACGCTGGCGTCGAACGGCGTCATTCGCAAGTGCTGCCGTTGGCCCTGCCAGTCGGTCTCGGAGCCGACCCAGAAATACGTCGCCGCTTTGACGCCTTGGCGTTCGGCGGCGATCCACAACGGCTCCGCTTCGAGGCAGCTCGCGTCACTCGAATAGGCGTAGCGGCCGCGCACACGATCGAGGAATTCGTTGTCGACGACGCCGTGGGTACCGGCCCATGCGCCGGTCGCGAGCGTCACATGTCCCGGAAACGTCGACGATGGCCAACCGGCGATCAGCCGTTCGGCGCGCAGACCCTCCTTCTGCATCCGCGTCAGGCCGGGAAACGGCGCGCGGTCGGGGTAGTCGTAACGCATGCCGTCCCACGACATCAGTATCACGAGCGGCGGACCTGCCCACGCAAACGGCGCCGCAAGCGCGGCCAGCGCGATGAGCAGGACGAATATACGCCCCTTCATCGCGGCGTTAGTCGCTGCCGTCCTTCGGCAATCCGAGGATGCGCTCGGCAATGATGTTGCGCTGAATGTTCGGTGTGCCGCCGCCGATCACGACGTTCGGCCAGTTCAGTGCAGCCTTCGCCCACTTGCCGCGATCGACCGCTTCGGCGCCGTCTTTCAGTTCGAGGCCGGCCTGGCCCGTCAGCGACACGGCAAAGTCGTCCATGTCGATCTCGAGGCTCGCGCGGTGCATCTTGTTGACCGACGTTTCGCTCGACAGCGGTTCGCCTTTCAGTTGTTTCGTCAAATACCGCAGGCCGTTGTATTTCATCGCGGCGATCTTGACGTCGAACTCCGCGATCTTGCGTCGCACCGACGGTTCCTGCGCCGCGGGGTGGCCATTGCGCTGCGTGTTTTTCACCAGCGTCTTCAGCGTGTCGAGTTTTTCGAACATCTGCGTCACTTCGCCGATGCTCGAACGTTCGTTGGCGAGCGCCGATACCGTCACCGCCCAGCCTTTGCCTTCGTCGCCGAGCCGGTTCGCGGCGGGTACCTTGACGTCGGTGAAGAACACTTCGGCAAAGTGGCGGTCACCGGCCATGTTTTCGATGGGCCGCACGTCGACGCCCGGCGATTTCATGTCGACGAGCAGGCACGTGATGCCGTCGTGTTTGACCTTCGGCGCGAAATCGGTGCGCACGAGCAGGATCATCCAATCCGCCCACGGCGCGCCGGTCGTCCAGATCTTCTGGCCGTTGACGACGTAGTGATCGCCCTGACGGATCGCCTTCGTCTGGATCGACGCGAGGTCGCTGCCGTGATTCGGCTCGGAGTAACCCGTGCACCAGCTGACCGACGAATCGAGGATGCCGGGGATGAAACGTTGTTT